>JALSRF010000024.1 GCA_026984895.1 Paracoccaceae bacterium | reverse complement strand
CGCGCGCCCCGCGCCCGAACCCGCGCCCGAACCCGCGCCCGGCCACCGGGCGGGAATTCGGGTCGGAATGCGCCCGGGAACGTGCCCGGGACTGCGGGTGTAAATGCCGGCGTGCCCCCTCGGCCATGGTCATCCATCCTCGACATGCAGCAGGAAGGCCAGCGCCAGCATCGCCCCGGCCACAGGCACCGACCAGGCGGCCAGAACAACGGGCAACTGCCCGTTCTCGCCCAGGATCTGGGTGAAGTTGCGCAGGAAATACAGCCCGAAACCGAACAGCAGCGCCCCCAGCACCTTCAGCCCGGTGCGGTCCATCCGGTTGTGACGCATGGTGAAACCGGCGCCGATCAGCACCATCGTGACCAGCAGCAGCGGCTGCGACAGTTCGGCCTGAAACCAGACCTCGTGCCGGCGCGCCGAAAACCCGGCCGCCTTCAGCCTGTGGATGAAGCGCGGCAGGTCCCAGATCGCGACCGAGGAAGGCGTGCCGAAACCGTCGCGGATTTCCTCCTGCGTCAGGTCCGAAGGCAGGCGCAGCCGCGCCCGCGTCAGGGCGGTGCGCTCGGGGTTGCCATCGCCGTCGAAGCGCCAGACCTTGGCCCCGGTCACCACCCAGGCGCCGGGCTCCAGTTCGGCCTGTTCGCCGTCGATGCGAAACGTGGCGACGCCATCGCGGCTGAAGCCGTAAAACGTCACCGAATGGAGCAGCGTGCCGTCCTTGTTCGCCCGCTCGGCCCGGATGACGGTCTGTCCGTCTGCGCCGCCCTGGCGCAGCCACAGCCCTTCGCCGCCCACCGACAGGACCGACGCCTGCCCGTTGAGCAGCCGGTTGGACAGGGTCTCGTACTTGCTGCTGGTGGCGGCGACGATGGGGTTGAACAGGACCACGGCCAACACCCCCAGCGCCAGCGCCACCAGAAGCGGCGCGGCCAGCGCGCGCAGCGGCGGGCAACCGGCGGCGCGCGTGACCACCAGTTCGCGCGATTTCGCGAGGCTCAGAAACAGGCCCAGCGTGGCCAGGATCACGATCAGCGGCAGGATCTGATACAGCCCGCGCGGGACGCGCAGCGCCGTCAGTTCGACAATCTGCACCATCCCCGGCGCGGCAGCCGAAAACCTGCGCAGCACCTCGACCATTTCGATCAGCGCGGCGAGAAAGGCGAAGACCGCGAACATCCAGAACACGCTCCAGGCAAAGCGGCGCGCGAAATAGAGATACAGCTTCATGGTGCACTCCAACGCGCGCGCCGCCCGAACATGCGCCGCCGGAACGCGGCCAGCGCCGGGCGGTCGGACAGCCACAGCAGCGCGCCCGCCAGCGCCAGCCCGAGCGCGGGCGCGAGATAGGCCAGTATCCAGCCTCCCGGCCAGCTTGTGGCGCGCTGAAAGGCAAGATTGTCCACCGATTTCAGGGCAATGAGCAGGCCGATGGCCATCGCGACCTGTTTCCAGAGGCTGAAGCGCGAAAAACCGCCGGCCAGGATCGCCCCGAAACCGATCAGCGATGTCACCACCGCCAGCGCCGGCAGCGAGAAACGCCAGTGCCCCTCGCGGCGCAGCATTTCCGCGCTCTGGCCGGTGATGCTTTCCACCACGCTGTCGGGGCGGAGCAGGTCGCGCGTGCGCATTTCGCTGGGCAGCACCCCCGTGAACGACGTCTGGTGCAACAGCGCGCCCAGGTCGAACACGAATTCGCCAAAGCGCGTCGTTGCCAGCCGGTTCGTGCCCGTATCCAGCCGCTGCGCCATGCCGTCGAACATGATCAGCTTGATGCCCCGTCCGTCGTTGGCCAGCACCGCCGAGCGCGCCGAGAAAGCGGTTTCGCCGCCGGGTTCGCGCCGGTCGGACAGGAAGATGTTTTCCAGCGCGCCGTCGCTGCCGATCCGCCCGACATAGAAGGAAACCCCCGGCGAGGGGTGCAGGAAGCGCCCCTCATGCAGAAGCCGCGCGGTGGCGTTGTTGCGAATTTCCACCTGGCGATAGCGCAGCTGCGCCTTGCTGGCCGGGATCAGGAAATTGGTCAGCAGGGCAAGCATCAGCCCCACGAACACGCCGAAAACCAGCACCGGACGGGCCAGGCGAAACGGCGAGAACCCGGTGGACTGGACCACCACCAGTTCGCTGTCCGAGGCCAGCCGGTTGGCGACATAGACCGCCGCCGCAAAGCTGGCGATGGGCAGCACGTTGCCGATCACCGACGGCAGGCTGAGCGCCGAAAACTCCAGGAACACCATCGCCGAATGGCCGTTGGCGATCAGCCGGTCGAACAGGACCACGGCGCGGTTCACCCATTGCACCAGAACCAGGACAAGCGCGAAAAAGCCGAACATGATCAGCAGTTGCGCCAACAGGTATCGGTCGAATCGGGGCAATGGTTTCCTGCTCTTGCCGGACGGTTTGCGCCACAGGTTACCGGATCGTGTGCCCGGGGAAAACTCATATCTGGTCATTGGCCGCGCAGCCGATTACCAAGGGCGCAAGACGGCCCGGCAATCCGCCGGGACCATGCGCCTGAACCATCCGCCGGGACCATCTGCCCGAACCATCCGCCCGAAACATCCGCCCGAACCATCCGCCAGAAAGGACCACCATGACCGATCCCGTAATTCCCGCGTTTTGCGAAACCGACCTTGACGCCATTGCCGAAACCGCCGGGCGCATCGCGCTGGTGGTGTCGGGCGACGGCCGGATGAACCAGGCCGCGCGGCGGATCAACCGGCTGGGGCGGGGGGCGCTCGCCCGCCTGCTGGAAAGCGAAGCCTTCGCCCGCCTGGAACCGGGCGGGACGCTGGACATGGCCTTCCCCTCGGGGCTGGCCGCCAGCGCGCTGCAGGTGGTCAGGCTGGAGCGCCGCGCCGGCCCGCTCGAAGCCAGAAAGGCCGGCGCCGCCATTGCCGCGCGCGCCGCCGGCGAACAGGTTCTGGTGCTGGCGGGCAATCTGAAACATGCGGGCGAACTGGGGCTGGGCCTGGCGCTGCGGGCCTACGACTTTGCCCGATACAAGAGCCGCCCCGGCCGCACCGGGGACCCCGCCGACCGAGACGGTGCCGCCGGGCGCGATGCCTCCGGCGGCAGGGGGGGGCGCCCCGAGGCGGTGCGGGTGATGGTGACCGGCGGGGCCGCCGCCGCGCGCGCAGACCTGGCCGCGCTGGGCGAAGGCGTGTTCTTTACGCGCGACCTGGTGAACGAGCCGGCCAATGTCCTGACCACGGTGGAATTCGCCAACCGACTGAAAGCGCTTGAAAAACTTGGCGTTAAGGTCACGGTCCTGGAGGAGAAGGAGCTTGAAGCGCTCGGGATGCGGGCGCTTCTGGCCGTGGGGCAGGGATCGCAAAGCCCCTCGAAGGTGGTGGTGATGGAATGGCAGGGCGCCGGCAAGGGCGATCGCCCGCTGGCGTTGGTGGGCAAGGGCGTGGTGTTCGACACCGGCGGCATCTCCATCAAGCCGGCCGCGGGCATGCAGGACATGACCATGGACATGGGCGGCGCCGGGGTTGTTGCGGGCGTGATGAAGGCGCTGGCGCTGCGCAAGGCGCGCGCCAACGTGGTGGGCGTGGTCGGGCTGGTGGAAAACATGCCCGACGGGCGGGCGCAGCGCCCCGGCGATGTCGTCGCGTCGATGAAGGGCGACACCATCGAGGTGATCAACACCGATGCCGAAGGCCGCCTGGTTCTGGCCGATATCCTCTGGTATGCGCAGGAAAAATTCGCGCCCGCAGCGATGGTTGACCTGGCCACGCTGACCGGCGCGATCATCGTCGGGCTGGGCCACGAGAACGCCGGCGTGTTTTCCAACGATGACACGCTGGCGAATGCCTTCCTGAAAGCGGCCGCCGCCGAGGGCGAGGGCGCCTGGCGGATGCCGCTGGGGCCGGCCTATGACGCGATGCTGAAATCGCGCATCGCCGACATGAGGAATGCCACCGGACGGCCGGCCGGCTCGATCACCGCGGCGCAGTTCCTCAAGCGCTTCGTGAAGGACGAGACGCCCTGGATCCACCTCGACATCGCCGGGGTGGCGCTGGCGGACAAGGCCACCGCGCTGGCGCCCAGGGGGGCAACGGGCTGGGGCGTTCTGGCGCTGAACCGGCTGATTGCAGACAGCTTCGAGGGCTGACGGGCCGGGCGGATGGGCGAGGTCTATTTCTACCACCTGACGCGCAGCCCGCTGGAAGGGACGCTGCCGATGCTGCTGGAAAAGGCGCGCGCCGCCGGCTGGCGGGTGATCGTGCGCGGCAGTGACGCGGCGCGGCTGCAATGGCTGGACGAAAAGCTGTGGCTGACCGGCGACGAGGCGTTCCTGGCGCATGGGCTGGCGGGCGGCGAACACGATGCCGCGCAGCCGATCCTGCTGACGCAGGGCACCGAGAACCCGAACGGCGCGGCCTGCCTGATGGCGGTGGACGGCGCGCCGGTCAGCGCCGATGAAGTCAGCGCGCTGGAGCGGGTCTGCGTGCTGTTCGACGGCAACGATCCGGGCGCGCTGGAGGCGGCGCGCGGCCAGTGGAAGGCGCTGAGCGCGGCCGGCTGCGCGGCGCAATACTGGTCGCAGGAGGGCGGGCGCTGGGAGAAAAAGGCCGAGGCCCGCCCGGGCGGTGACGTCGACCGGGCCTGACGACTGCCCGCCGCCGAAGGCGCCGAACTCCGGGCAACTGGTCAGCCGAAGCGTCGCTCCGGCCGTGGGCGCACGCACGCGCGACCAGGTGTTCGCACCCGCCCAGCCGCACCCGCCCAGCCGCGCCCGCCCAGCCGCGCCCGCCCAGCCGCGCCCGCCGAACCGGTCGCTCTGCGCCGGCCACGCTGCGCCGGGCACGCTGTGCCGGGCGCGGGCGCTTCAGCGGCTGAGGACCAGCGTGTTGCCGGCGATTTCCATGCGCTCGAACCGGCGCAGGTAGGACATGCCCAGCAGCGACTCCTCCATCGCGCCATCGTTGATCGAAACCGGCACGTCGCGGTCCACGATATCGCCCAGGCGCATCTCGCCGACCCGGGCATAGGCGGTGCGCACCGGGCCGTTCGCCGTGGTGGCGCGCCCGACAAAGGCAAGCGCGCCGGTGTCGATGCCCAGGCGCGCGGCGTCGGCGCGTGTCAGAACGATGTCGCTGGCCCCGGTATCGACGATGAAGCGGACCGCGGTGCCGTCCAGCCGCGCCACCAGGTAGAAATGCCCGTCGGGGCTGCGCGGCACCTCGATGCGGCCCGCACC
>JALSRF010000023.1 GCA_026984895.1 Paracoccaceae bacterium | reverse complement strand
GCTTAGGCGATGGGGATCGATCCGGCGAAAGGCGTGCTGCGGCTGAGCTTCGTGCATTACACCGCACCCGAGGACATCGCGCATCTGATGCGCGCGCTCGATTTCGTCCTGTAGCGCCCGGCCGAGCGCCGCCTGCGCCGCCGCCGCCCCGCCGCTCTGCCGCTGGTCTCTCCCGCCGCCGCTGCCCCGCCTGCGCCGCCGCCTCTCCCGCCGCCCGCGCCGCCCCGCCGCCGCTCTGGCCGCATTGCGTGGGCATTTTCCCTCACCGCAGCGCGAAATGTCGGCGGGGCCTTGTCTTGGTGCCGATGACGGCCGAAACTGGCCGCATCGCGACAGCCAGTTGACAAGGACAGCGCAGCCATGCCGACGATACCGAAAGTCATTGCGGGACTGTTTTTCGCCGCGTTTGCCTATTTCTGCGGCGACCTGTTGAAACCGGTGCTGCCCGAGCGAACGCCGGTCGGGCTGCTCAGCCCGGTTCTGGCGGCCATCGGTTTTCTGGCCGGCTGGCGGGTTTCGGGGCGCAATGCGGGGCTGGGACTCAGGGCGGCATTCGGATACGGGCTGACCAGCGTCGTGGTCACGGCATTCTGGGGCGATTTCGCGTTTGCGGGTTACAAGATGCTTCAGTATTCGCTGGACCGCCGCTTCAGGGGGCCGATAGAAGCGCTTCAGGCGATGATCCGCTTCTTCATCGAATATGCCGCGACGGCGGCGTTTCCGACGCTTCTTGTCACCATGGCCGTCGGCGGTCTCTTCGGGGGCTGGCTGGTGGAATGGGCGGCCAGACGGTGGAACTGAGACAGGTGAGACAGGGCTGCGCTGCCAGGACCCGCTGTCGGTGCTGCTGCCGGTGCTGCGCCTGCGCCGGGGCATGGCGGCCCGGCGGTGCCGGCCAGACGGCGCGCCGCAGGTGAAGGAAAAGAGATGAAGAAATCGCCCGGCGCGCCGCCGCTGCCGCCCCCCTTTCGCGCGCAGGCGCCGGTTCGAACGATCGCCGCGCGCACCCCCTACCGGCATTACTTCTCCATCGCCGAACACGACATCCGCGTGCCCCGTTTCGACGGCACCATGAGCCGGCCGATGAACCGCGCGGCCTTTGTCAGCGGCGATGCGGTTTCGGTGCTGCCCTACGATCCGGTGCGCGACCGGGTGATGGTCGTGGAGCAGTTCCGCTTCGGCCCGCATGTGCGCGGCGATCCGCAGCCCTGGAAGCTTGAAGCCGTGGCCGGGCGGATCGACGCCGGCGAAACGCCCGAAGAATGCGCCCGTCGGGAGGCGGCCGAGGAAACCGGCCTTGTCCTGGGCCGGCTGCACAAGGTGCTGGGCTATTACCCGGCGCCGGGGGCTGTGGCCGAATACATGGTTTCCTTTGTCGCGATCGCCGATCTGGACGCGGGCTGCACCGGGGTGTCCGGGCTGGCGGAAGAGGACGAGGATATCCGCAGCCATGTCGTCGGCTTCGAGGCGGCGATGGCGGGGCTGGCCTCGGGGCGGCTCGATACCGGACCGCTGGCGATCAGCCTGTTGTGGCTGGCCTGCCACCGCGAAGAACTTCGCGCCGACGCTTGAGTTCCCGGCCGCACCACCCTACACAATCCGCAGGGCCGGCGGGCGCCCGGCAGGCGGCCTGGCAGGGCCGGCGGACGCAAGGCGCAGGGTGCAAGGCGCAAGGCACAAGGGAGAAGAGGGCCAATGCAGATCAGGCGGGATCTGGCCGACAGTATCGGCAGCACGCCTCTGGTGCGCCTGCGCGGACCAAGCGCGGCGACCGGGTGCGAAATTCTGGGCAAATGCGAGTTCATGAACCCCGGCCAGTCGATCAAGGACCGCGCGGCGCTGTTCATCATCCGCGATGCGCTTGCGCGTGGGGCGCTGCGCGAGGGCGGCACCATCGTCGAAGGCACGGCCGGCAATACCGGCATCGGCTTGGCGCTGGTGGGGGCCTCGATGGGATTTCGCACCGTGATCGTCATTCCCGAAACCCAGAGCCAGGAAAAGAAGGACATGATCCGCCTTGCCGGGGCCGAACTGGTGCAGGTTCCCGCGCTGCCCTACCGGGATCCCGACAATTATGTGCGCTACTCCGAACGCCTGGCTGGCCGCCTGGCGCTGAGCGAACCTGACGGTGCTGTCTGGGCGAACCAGTTCGACAACACCGCCAACCGGCAGGCCCATATCGAAACCACCGGCCCTGAGATCTGGGACCAGACCGGGGGCAGGGTGGATGGCTTCATCTGCGCCGTCGGTTCGGGCGGGACGCTGGCCGGCGTGGCGATGGCCCTGCAGCCGCGCGGCGTGAAGGTGGGCCTGGCCGATCCCATGGGCTCGGCGCTCTACAGCTACTATACCACCGGTGAACTGGTGGCACGGGGCGGCTCGATCACCGAAGGCATCGGGCAGGGCCGAATCACCGCCAACCTCGAGGGCTTCACCCCGGATTTCGCCTGCCAGGTCAGCGATGACGAGGCCCTGCCGGTGGTGTTCGACCTGCTGGAAAACGAGGGGCTCTGCCTGGGCGGCTCCTCCGGCGTCAACGTGGCGGGGGCCATGCGCATGGCCCGCGAGATGGGGCCGGGCCATACCATTGTCACGGTGCTGGCGGACTACGGCACGCGCTACCAGAGCAAGCTGTTCAACCCGGATTTCCTGCGCGAAAGGACGTTGCCCATACCGGCGTGGCTGGAGCGCCCGGCGCGCGAACTTCCCGATGTGTTCGAAGGCCGATGAGACGCTTTTTCCGCCCCCCCGGCCAGCCGACCCGGCTCCGGCCGACCCCAGCCCTGCGGCGCCCGGGGCTGCGACGCCCGGGACTGCGACGGCTGCTGCTGGCGGTTTCGCTGATGCTTGGCGGCCTTGTCGGCCTTGTCGGCCCTTGCGGCCTTGTCGGCCCTGCCGGCCCCGGCGGGCCGCTGACCCTGGCCGGCGCCGCGCAGGCGCAGGAGGATCAGACGCCGCCCGACTATGCCGCCTGGGAAAAGGTCGCCCGGCGGGCGGAAACCGCGCTTGAGGAACGGCGCGCTTCGGACAGCGCGCTGGAACAGCTGCGCCGCGAACTGGCCGGCTGGCGCGACCGGTTTTCCAGGGCGCAGGAGGTCAACGCGGCGCGCATCGACACGCTCAAGGTCCAGATCGCGGCCCTCGGCCCGCCCCCCGAAGACGGCACCAGCGAGCCCGCGGAACTGACCAGCCGGCGCGCCGAACTGCAGGCGCAACTGGCCGAACAGGAGGCGCCGCGGCGCCAGGCCGAAGAGGCCTTCAGCCGGGCCGACGGGCTGATTTCCGAGATCGACAAGATCATCCGCGCGCGCCAGACCCGGGCGCTGCTGCAACTGAAGGCCTCGCCGCTGAACCCGGCGCTGTGGCCGGACGCGGTCTCGGCGCTTGGCGAAACGCTGAGCTCGGTGACGACGGAAACCGGCACCGCGCTGCAGTCGGATGCCCAGAAAAAGACCCTGACGGAAAACCTGCCGCTGACGCTGGTCTACCTGCTGCTGGCCTTCGTGCTTCTGCTGCGCGGGCGGCTCTGGATGGTGGCGCTGACCATGCGGGTGCAGCGCGCCGGTCCGGCGGCGACGGCGGGGCTGCGCGGGTTTGCGGTGTCGCTGGGGCAGGTGATCCTGCCGGTGATCGGGATCTATGCCCTCGATGAGGCGCTGTATTTCACCGGGCTTCTCGGGTTCCGCGGGCAGCTGATCGCCGACGCGCTGGTGCCGCTGGTGCTGGCGGTCACGGTCGCGCGCTGGCTGGCGCTGCGCCTGCTGCCGCGGGTGCGCCGCAAGCGCGGGTTCCTCGAACTGCCCGAAGCGGCCTCGTTGGGAATGCGCCGCTACGCGGCCGGGCTTGGCGCGGTCTGGGGGATCAACCGCCTGCTGGAACAGCTGTCCTCTTTCGAGGGATATGCCGAGGATACGGTGATCGTGCTGCAGTTCCCGCTGGTCGTGCTGGGCGGTTTCCTGATGTTTCGCATCGGGCGGCTCCTGCGCCAGAATGCAACCGATGACGACGCCGGCAGCGACTGGGATTTCCGGTCGCGTTCGACCGATATTCTGGGGCGCGCCCTGATCGCCTTCGGGGCGCTCGGGCCGCTGGCCTCGGCGGTCGGCTATCATTCGCTGGCGCTTGCGACGCTGTTTCCTTCGATCCTGTCGCTCGGGCTGCTGGCGCTGATCGCGATCCTGTCGGGGGTTGCGCGCGATCTTTACGCCTGGCTTGCCAGGGCCGATGACGAGGCGGCGCGTGCCTCGCTGGTTCCGGTGCTGGCGAGTGCCGCGCTGGTGCTGGCGTCGCTGCCGGTGTTCGCGCTGATCTGGGGGGCGCGCACCTCGGACCTGACCGAGCTCTGGGCGCGGTTCAACGCCGGTATCCAGATCGGCGGCTCTCGCATCACGCCGTCGGGCTTCCTGACCTTCGCGATCGTCTTTGCCGCCGGCTATGCGGTGACGCGCCTGGTGCAGTCCACGCTGCGCAATTCGGTCCTGCCCAAGACCCGGATCGACCCCGGCGGGCAGACGGCGATCGTCTCGGGGCTGGGGTATCTGGGGATCTTTCTGGCCGCGATCATTGCCATCACCGCGGCCGGGCTCGATCTTTCCTCGCTGGCCATCGTCGCGGGCGCGCTTTCGGTGGGGATCGGCTTCGGCCTGCAGAACATCGTGTCGAATTTCGTCTCGGGCATCATCCTGCTGATCGAGCGTCCGATCGCCGAGGGCGACTGGATCGAGGTGGGCGGCTTTTCGGGCACGGTGCGCGACATCTCCGTGCGCTCGACACGGATCGAGACCTTCGACCGTTCGGATGTGATCATCCCCAATTCGGACCTGATTTCCGGCACGGTCACCAACTATACCCGGGGCAAGCTGATCGGGCGGATCAAGGTGCCGGTGGGCGTGGCCTATGGCAGCGATACGCGCAAGGTGGCCGAAATCCTGCGCGAGATTGCCGAATCCCATCCGATGGTGATGCTGAACCCGGCGCCGGCGGTCCATTTCATGGGATTCGGAGCGGACAGCCTGGATTTCCAGATACGCGCGATCCTGCGCGACGTGAATTTCTCGCTCTCGGTGAAGACCGAACTGAACCACCTCATCGCCGAACGCTTTGCCAGGGAAGGGATCGAAATTCCCTTTGCGCAGCGCGATATATGGCTGCGCAACCCGGAGAGCCTGCGCGCCCCGCCCGCCCCGCCCGCCCCGGGCGCGCAAGGGCCGGCGGCGGCCGAAGACGCGGGCGACAATGGCGCGGGCGAAAAGGACCAGGGGGAAACGGGCGCGGGCGACACGGGCCGGGGCGAAAAGGGCCAGGGCGAAAAGGGCCAGGGCGAAAAGGGCTAGGGCGAAAAGGGGCAGGGCGCGGATACCGGCCCGTATCCGGGCATCTGGGCAACGGCGCGCGCGATGCCCGCGGCGCCGGAGGGCCCGGATCCTTCGAAGGTTTCGCGGCGTTTGCCCTCGGGATACCGGCCTCCCGCCTCAATGACCCGCCAGACGGGATGTGAAATGCCCCCCGCTATCGCCCCCCGCGCCCCTTCGCGAACGCCCGGTCCGCGCGCCGGCCCCTCC
>JALSRF010000022.1 GCA_026984895.1 Paracoccaceae bacterium | reverse complement strand
TGTCCACTGCCGCACAGCCGATCTCGGTAAACCAGACGGGTTTGCTCTCGGGCACCCAAGCGGTCGGCGTCGCGCTGCGCACACCACCGATCCGCTCGTGATGGGGCTGCGACCACCAGCTGCGAAGGTCCTTGTAACGGAAGATCCAGTCCTCGCCGTAGGCGCCATCAACAATCGGCGTGCGAATCTGGGCATTGCGATGGTTGATGTTCGAATAGTACCAGTCGAACCCCTCGCCACCGGCAATGTTCGACTTGAGATATTCGGTATTGTATATCGACCCCCAGGACGCATCGGCATGGTCGCTGCCGTCCCGCCAGTCGGAAACCGGCATGTAATTGTCGATTCCGATGAAATCCACATTGGCGTCCGCCCAGAGCGGATCGAGGTGGAAATACACGTCGCCCGATCCGTCCTGTGGATGATAGCCGAAATACTCGGACCAGTCGGCGGCATACCCGATCCTGGTTGCGCTGCCCAGAATGGCGCGCACATCGGCGGCCAGCTGCACCAGCTGCGCCACCGCCGGAAAACCGGATGCGCCGCGAATCTGCGTCAGCCCGCGCAATTCGGAAGCGATGCAGAACGCATCCACCCCGCCGGCCGCCGCACACAGATGCGCATAGTGAAGGATGAAGCGGCGCAGCGACCATTCCGCCGGCCCGCTGTAGCTGACGCTGGTGCCGTTCACCGAAAAATCCGTCACCTGCGCGGCGCCGAAAAACGCCGCCACCTCGGCATCGGCAGCCGCGCTCTGATCGGGACTCCCCGCCTGGCCCGGCGCAACGCTCAGCGTGATCCGCCCGCGCCAGGGCAGGGCCGGCTGATCCGGCGCGCCGCTCCACGGGTCGCTCAGCCCGTTGCCGGCCAGCTGGTCCATCAGGATGAACGGATAGAAGGTCACCGCCTTGCCGTCGGCCTTCAGGCGCGCGATCGCCTCCACGACCGAGGCATCGCACGGCGTGCCGCCGTAAACCGATTTCCCGTTCACCCGGGGCACCTGCCAGGCGGCCGCGCGCGTCAATCCGCCAACGCTCCAGGGCATGCCCCTGCCGTCCACATCGCCCTGCTCCACCTTCGGGCGCAGCGTCGCCCGGTCGCAGCGCAGATCGTCGCCGAACCATGACACCACCAGCGACGCGGCGGCGCAGTTGGGCAACTCGTCGCGCAGCGAATCGAGCGAGGTCGCAAGGTCGCTCTTGCCGCTGGGGGTGTTGATGTTCGCCGGCCGGGCCACGCCGGGGGCGGTTTCGTAATAGACCGGGGTTGTCGCCAGGGCATATTCTCCCGTGCCCGGGATCAGCGCCACGCCCTGCACCCCGCGGGCCAGGTCCACGCTCTGGCGGCCGGGCGTCGGCTGCGCCGGGCGCATCACCTCGAAGGAAAACTGCGGCACACGGTTGCCGAACGGCTCCAGCGCCAGGTCCTCGAACACCACATAGGCCGTGCCGCGGTAGGCCGGGGACATGCCCGCCCCCTCCACCGCCTCGATCTTCGGGTCCGGCAACTGGTCCTCGGTGCCGAGATAGACCCGCATGTTGAGGCTGTCGCGCGCCACTTCGCGCCCGTCCGCCCAGACCCGTCCAACGCGCGTGATCTCGCCCTCGCACAGGGCCACCGCCAGGCTGACCGTATAGGAATAGCTGGTCGTGGAGGGGCGCGACGGCGCCCCCTTGCCGCCGCCAGAGACGGCGGTGTGTTCGCGAAACCGGGACGCCCAGATCACCTGCCCGGCAACGCGCATCCGCCCGTAGACCTGGGTGACGGGCGCGCCTTCGCTGGCGCCGCTCAGGCGAAACCGGTCCACGCGGCCGGTCTCGACCGGTTCCGAGCCCGCCCCCATCAGGCGCTGGTCGATCACCCGCCCCACGCTCGCCCCGACGGCCCGCCCGATGACCGCCGAAGACAGGCCCAGGACACCGCCGCCGATTGAGGCGCCGGCAGCCATCCCGACCGCCGACAGAACAATGGTTGCCATCTTTCAGCTACCCCCGAACAGGAAATTGAAACGCCGCCACGATGCGCCGGCGCCACGGCGCGCTCAGCGTGCTCTCGACCACGCCGTGCCCGCTGTATGAATGGACGAATGTCGGCGCCGGGTCGCCCGTGCCCACGATGCCCAGGTGCTTGGCCACGCTTTCGGCACGCATCCGAAACAGCAGCACATCGCCCGGCGCCAGCCGCAGCGCCGGTTTCTCGACCAGATGCCTTCGCGCCGCGGCCCACAGCCCTTCGTCGCGCTGCGGCTCGCTCCAGTCGGCGCTGTAGGGGGGGACCGGCTCGGGTTCGGCGCCGAAGAGTTCGCGCCAGACGCCGCGCAGCAGCCCCAGGCAATCGGCCCCTGCCCCCCGGCACGAGGCCTGGTGCACATAGGGCGTCCCGATCCAGCTGCGGGCAATGTCCTCGGGCCTCATCCGTTCAGGCTCCCGCCATCGTTCAGCCCGTCGCGCCGCGGCACGCTCATCAGCCAGTCCTCCCCCGGGATCGCCGGAAAGCCGCGGAAATTGACGGTGTTGGCGAACTTCAGCCGGCAGGTCCGAAGCCGGCGGTCGCAGCCGGCCTCGATGCGCACGGTGTCGCCGGGCGCCACCTGCGCCGGCAGCGCCTCCCACAGTTCGATCTCGTGCACGCCGTCGGAAAATCGGTCGTTCTTCACCAGCGCGACCAGCCCCCGTGCCGCGCCGTCCTCCACCCGCAGGCGGCCCTTTTCGAACCAGCGATCGGCAAATCCGCCAAGCGAGGAAAACGTGAAGAACTTCCCGCCCGACACGGTTTCCACCGGCACCACCGCGCTGTAGCCCGGAGCGTCCAGGTCCACCCCGCAGGCGGCGTCGCCCAGCACCGCCGCACAGCCCTTCTGGTAGACCCGCCCCTGGGGCTGGTTCAGCGCCTCGCTCAGCCCGCGCAACTCTGCCTGGAACGCCCCGCCCGCGCGCTGGATTTCCCCGATCGTCCCGGCGAACAGGACCATGCGCTGGTCAACCTCGGCCCAGTTCACCAGCCAGGCCTTCACCCGGGCGCCGTCATAGCGCCCGGCGCGAATGTCCGCTTCCGTCACCGCGGCGGCGCTCAGCACGCCCAGGGCCTCGGTGTTGTCCACGGCAAGCCCCGTGGTCTGCTCCAGCGACCGCGCCGCCATGCCGCTGTCGGCGGCAAAGCTGATGCCCTCGAAGGTCAGGTCCACATCGTGGTCGGTAAAGCCCAGAACCGTGCCGTCGCTGCGCGTCACCGCCCAGCAGCGGCACAGCGTGGTGACCCCGCTTGCGAGATGCGCCCTGAACTGATCCGTCAATCCCATCAGACCCGCACCTCCACAACCGGCACATCGGGCATCTCGCCCGCCTGGAAACTGGCAACCGAGGTGCGAATCCGGTCGGTATCGAAGCGCACCGGCACATCGAATTCGAAGCCCGCCGTCACCTCGGCCCCGGCGCCAGGCGCGGTGTGGAACGAAACGATGCCGGTGGTGTAGTCCACGTCATAATGCACGGTTTCGCTGACCGGGGTGCGGGCAACACCCACCTGAACGGTGCCCAGAACCGGCTTGGCGATCGGCCGGGCATAGCTGGCCGGGCCGGAACGATACGCCTTGACCAGCTGAAAATCCGTCTTGACCCCGTCGCCGGTGCCCAGAACCTGGTCTTCGAAGCCCGGGCTTGCGCTTGGTCGGCACGACTTGTAGTCGGACCAGTCCTTCCAGCGAAACCCGTAAAGCTGCCCCTGGCGCGCCTCGAAGAAGGCCACCAGCGTTTCGATGTCGTCCAGCGACCGCATGCCCACGCCCGCGTCGTAGCGCCGGCGCGCATGGGCCCAGGGGCTGTTGCGCTCCTCATGGCCGTTGGCCAGCGTCACGATCTGCGTGCGCCGTTCGGGTCCGCCCACCGAGCCGAAGCTCAGGTTGGCCGGAAACCTTACCTCGTGAAAATCCATCTTGTCCCCTCAGCGGTTGCGCTGGCCGCGGCTCACCGCCCGGCCCAGTTCGGCTGCGATCTGCGATTTCGAGCGCCTGAACCCGTTCACGTCCGGCGTCGAGATGTTCATCACCACATGCACCGTGCCGGCGCCGCCCCCGGCGCGCACCCCCAGCCGCCCGTCGGGGCCGCGCGCAAGCGGCATGATCGCCTCGGGGCCGGCCTCGCCCATCAGCCCGGTGCCGCCGCGCATGGCAAAAGCGGTCGGGCCGGACACCACGCCGCCGCGCGCAAACGGCAGCAGACTCGAGGTCAGCCCCTCCACGCCGGCCGCCAGAATCCCGCCGACATGGTTCGTCACCGGGCGCAGCGCCGCCGCATAGGCCGCATTCACCATCGAGCGGCCAATGTTGCGGAACGCATCCGACAGCTTTCCACCGTCGAAAACCAGCCCGTCGATCGCCTTGCGCAGCCCCGACGAGATCGCGCGCTGCAGATTGCCCACGTCACGCCCCGCATCGACCACGCTCGCGCGCAGCCGGCTCACCTCCTGCTCGAAGGCCGCCGTCATCGCCGACGCGCCCGCAAGCGTGTCCTCCAGCCCCTTCGTCTGGTCCGCAAAACCGCCGCCAAAACCGCTAGTCATCCTTCTCTACCCTTTCCTGCCCGCCCAATCGCCGTTCCAGCGCGGCCAGTTGCGCCCGCCCGAACGGCGGCGCGCCCGCGCCCTGGCCCAGCATCACCATCAGTTCCGCCGGGGTCAGCTTCCAGAACTGTTCGGGCCTCAGCCCCAGCCCGCGCATGCCCGCGCGCATCAGCCCGGGCCAGTCGAATGCGCTCATCCCTGCGCCTCCCCGGGCAGGGCAAAGGCGCGCACCAGCAGCTGTCCCGCCGCGCGCGCCGCCCCGACCATGCCCCCCTCGATTTCGGCGCTCAGAAGATCGCTCGCCTGACCGCGCCAGCCGCCGCCGCGCAGACCCGCAACGATCAGCGCCAGCAGGTCGCGGCTGGAAAATGCGCCCGCCTCGAAACGCGCCACCAGTTCGTCCAGTGTGCCCGCGGCAAGCGCATCTTCAAGTTCGGCCAGCGCGCCAAGCGTCAGCTTCATCACCCGCCGCTCGCCGTCGATCACCAGCGCCACTTCGCCTGTCCATGGGTTGGCCATGCTCAGATCGCCGTAAAGGTCAGCGCACCGGCCGAAGCCATCGACAGCTCATAGGTCGCCTCGCCATTGTAGCTGCCGGCATAATCGATCGAGGTCACCTGAAACGGGCCCTCGATGATGCCGAAATCCGGCACGATCACCTGGAAATCGGGCACCACCCCGTCAAAGAAGATCTGGCGCGCGCGTTCGTCCGAGGTGTCGTCCTTGAATACGCCCGAGCCGGTAATCGTCGCGCTCTTCACGCCCGAACCGGCCAGCAGCTCGCGCCAGCCGCCGGCGCTTTCCAGGCTGGTCACATCCACGCTTTCGGCGTTGAAGGAAATCCGCGTGGCGCGCAGCCCTGCGAATGTCTGGAACGAGCCCGCGCCCGTCATGTCGATCTTGATCAAGAGGTCCTTGCCGTTCTGGGCAACCATTGCCTTGCACTCCGCTTTAGAAAAATTCAGATGTCTTCCAGATAGGCGCGAAAGCGCAGGTCGATCCGGCGCA
>JALSRF010000021.1 GCA_026984895.1 Paracoccaceae bacterium | reverse complement strand
ACCTGGCCGCCATCGGACACGCGCCGCTGAGCGCGCCTCAACGCGCGGCGCTGACCCGGGCGATGCCCTTCTTGAAAACCGGTGCCAGGACCTTTGCGCAACTCCTTGAAAAGGCGCGGTTCGCGCTGGTCAGCCGGCCGGTCGAACCGGATGAAAAAGCCGCCGCGGCGCTGGATTCGGTATCCATTGGCATACTGAAGGAATTGACGCCGCACCTGCAAAATGCTAGCTGGTCGCGAGACGCTCTTGAAGGGGTCGTGGCCGGTCATGCCCAGGCGCACGGCACCAGGCTGGGCAAGCTGGCGCAACCGCTTCGCGCCGCGCTTGCCGGGCGGATGACGACGCCCAGCGTCTTTGACATGATGCTCGTTCTGGGCCGCGAGGAAACGCTGGCGCGCCTTGCCGATGCAAGCGGCACGGCGCCCGGCGGCTGAGCGCTCCGGGCGGTTCGGGCGGCGCCGCCGGCGGCAGGTCGCCGGGAGGTTGCCGGGAGGTCGCAGCGCCGTCTCGCAGCGCTGTCCGGGCGGCTCGGCCCCCGGTCGGGGCGGACCTGGCGCGGGGCGGTCCGGGCCAGTGTGCGCCGGGCGCGGGGCAGACCGGGCCTGTGCGTGCCGGGCCTGAGCCGGTGCGCGCGGCGCGAAACCGGGCGCGACAAGACGGAGCGGGCAGGAGCAAGCGGACCGGTGCGGCCCGCAGACTGAAAAGGGGATAGGATGGCAGACGACAACAACAAGCGCGCGCGGCTCGGGTTCGATGGCAAGACGGTCGAACTGCCGATACTTTCACCGACACTGGGGCCCGATGTCATCGACATTCGCCGCCTTTACGCCGATGGCGGGGTCTTCACCTACGATCCGGGCTACACCTCGACCGCCAGTTGCGAAAGCAAGATCACCTTCATCGACGGCAACAAGGGCATTCTGCTGCACCGGGGCTACCCGATCGAGCAGCTGGCCGAAAAATCGCATTACCTCGAGGTCTGCTACCTGCTGCTATACGGAGAGTTGCCCACCGGGCGACAACTGGAAGACTTCGAGGCGCGGGTGACCAACCACACCATGCTGCACGAACAGATGATGTATTTCTTCCGCGGCTTCCGGCGCGATGCCCATCCGATGGCGGTGATGACCGGCGTGGTCGGCGCGATGAGCGCGTTCTACCACGACAGCACCGACATCTCCGACCCCTGGCAGCGCGAGGTGGCGACCGTCCGCATGATCGCCAAGATGCCGACCATCGCGGCGATGGCCTACAAGTTCACCATCGGCCAGCCCTTCGTCTATCCGCGCAACGATCTGGACTATGCCTCGAACTTCCTGCGCATGTGCTTTGCCGTGCCGGCCGAGGACTACGAGGTGAACCCGATTCTCAGCCGCGCCATGGACCGGATCTTCACGCTGCATGCGGATCACGAGCAGAACGCCTCGACCTCGACCGTGCGTCTGGCCTCGTCTTCGGGGGCCAATCCGTTTGCCTGTGTCGCCGCCGGGATCGCCTGCCTGTGGGGGCCGGCCCATGGCGGCGCCAACCAGGCCTGCCTGGAGATGCTCAAGGAGATCGGCTCTCCCGAGCGCATCCCCGAGTTCATCGCCCGCGCCAAGGACAGGAACGATCCGTTCCGCCTGATGGGGTTCGGGCATCGGGTCTACAAGAATTTCGACCCGCGGGCCCGGGTGCTGAAGCAATCGGCCGACGAGGTTCTGCATCTTCTGGGGATCGACAACAACCCGACGCTCCAGGTGGCCAAGGAACTGGAAGCGGCGGCGCTGAACGACCCCTATTTCAAGGAAAAGAAGCTGTTTCCGAACGTGGATTTCTATTCGGGAATCATCCTTGAGGCGATGGGGTTTCCGACCTCGATGTTCACCCCGATCTTTGCGGTCAGCCGCACCGTGGGCTGGATTTCGCAATGGAAGGAGATGATCGCCGATCCGGCGATGAAGATCGGCCGTCCGCGTCAGCTGTATACCGGCCACGCCCAGCGGGATTATGTCGACGTGGAAGACCGCAAGGACTGACAGGCGTCGTCGGCGCCGGCGGCACCGCGGCGATGGAGATGCCCGCCCTGTCAGGCGGGCATCGTGCCTTCGGCGAGGATATTTTCGCGAAAAAGAAAAGGAAACGCCCGAGGCCGACGTGCCACGATAGCCGGGCGCGGTTTTCGGGCGCGCGCGCGGGTCTTCGGGCGGGCGCGCGCGCCGGCGGGGCCTTCAGCGGCCTTCGAATTCGGCCGGGCGTTTTTCCAGGAACGCCAGCACGCCTTCCTTGAAGTCGCGGGTCTTGCCGCACTGGCCCTGCAGATGGGCTTCCAGTTCAAGCTGTCGGTCCAGCGTGTTGCCCAGAGAGGCGCGCAGGGCCTGCTTGATCGCGCCGTAGGCCCGGGTGGGGCCATTGGCCAGGGCGGTTGCGCGCCTGTGCCAGTGGTCGGGAAATTCCGCATCGGCGACCGCCTCCCAGATCATGCCCCATTCGGCGGCCCTGGGCGCGTCCACCGGTTCCGCAAACAGTGCCGCCCCCATGGCGCGCGCCATGCCGATCTGGCGCGGCAGCCAGTAGGTTCCGCCGGCGTCGGGGATCAGGCCGATGCGCGAAAACGCCTGCAGGAACACCGCCGATCTGGCCGCAATCACCACATCGCAGGCCAGCGCCAGGTTCGCCCCGGCCCCGGCGGCCGCACCGTTCACCGCGGCGATGGTGGGAACCGGGCAGTCGAAGATGGCGCGCAGCATCGGTTCGTATTCGTCGCGCAGCGTTGCCTCCAGATCGAGTTCGGCCGCATTTGCCCGGTCGCCGAGGTCCTGGCCCGAGCAGAAAGCCCGCCCCTTGCCGGTGAGCACCAGCACGCGCGCCTCCTGCCCGGCGCGTTTCACCGCATGCAGGATTTCGGCGCGCATCTGGGTATTGAGGGCGTTCATCACCTCGGGTCGGTTCAGCGCGATCACCGCGATCGCACCGCGCACAGAATATCTGATGGTATCGTATTGCATCGCCATGCTCCGGTTGCCACATGCCGGTGCACAATAACCGACCTGACGGTCAGCAAAAGCGAAACCTCGGGTCAACTCTCCAGAATTTTTTCCAGTTCGCCGCGTTCCTGTTCGGACAGGGGCGCCGGCTCGCCACGCCCTTCGCGGCGGCGCACATAGGCAAAGCCGATCGCCAGCGCCCCGACCAGCATCAGCGGCCCGGCGATCCACAGCAGGATGTTGCTGCCCTTCAGCGTCGGCTTGAGCAGCACGTATTCGCCGTAACGGTCGACCAGGTAGGACACCACCTCTTCGTTGCTGTCCCCGGCCAGCAGCCTTTCGCGCACCAGAAGGCGCAGGTCGCGTGCCAGTTCGGCGTTGCTTTCGTCGATGCTTTCGTTCCGGCAGACCAGGCAGCGCAGCCCGGAAGAGATTTCGCGCGCGCGGGCCTCGAGCTGCGGGTCGTCCAGCATTTCATCGGGTTGCACCGCCGGCGCCGGCCCGCCAGCCGCCGCCAGGACCGCAAGCGCGAGGCTCAGGATCAGCAGGGCGCGTTTCATTCCGCAGCCACCGCCCGCGCGCGCCCCGTGCGCGCCGCCCCGGCCGCCACCCGGAAGCGCCGGTCGCTCAGGCTCAGCGCGCCGCCAAGCGCCATGACCAGCGCCCCCGCCCAGATCCAGTTGGCAAAGGGCTTGATATAGGTGCGCACCGCCCAGCCGCCGCCGGCCTGCGGATCGCCGATCACCAGGTAGAAGTCGCGCAGCACGCCGTTGGAGATCGCCGCCTCGGTGGTGGCCATGCCGGACACGGTATAGACGCGTTTTTCAGGCAGCAGCCGCGCCATTTCCCGGCCGTCGCGTTTCACCGTCATTTCGCCCTGAATGGCGTTGTAGTTGGGCCCCTGGACGCGGCGCACGTCTTCCAGCGTGATCTGCCAGCCGGCGACATCGAAGCTCTCGCCCACGCGGGCAACGCGGATGTCTTCGACCGACCAGGCCATCATCGCCGAAATCCCGAAGATGGTCATGCCGAACCCGGCGTGGCCCAGGATGCGCCCGAGATCCGAGCGCGGCAGGCGCACCAGCCGGCGCGCCTTTTGCGCCAGGCCGCCGCGGCCGAGGCGCTGCCACAGGTCAACGGCCGAGCCCGCCACCAGCCAGACTGCCAGCACAAGGCCGATCGGCCCCAGCGCCGAGCGGCCCGTCTGCATCGCATAGGCCAGCGCGCCAAGGGCCAGCGCCAGCGCCAGCACCCCGCGCAACGGGCGCACCAGGCGGCCCAGGCGGGCGCGTTTCCAGGGCATCAGCGCACCGATCGGCAACAGCAGCGCCAGCGCAATCATGAACGGCGTGAAGGCCGCGTTGAAGAACGGCGCGCCGACGGTCAGCTTGCGCCCGAAGAACATCTCCGCGGCCAGCGGCCAGAGCGTTCCGAAGAACACGACGAAGGCCGCCACCGCCAGCAGGATGTTGTTGAGCACCAGCGCGCTTTCCCGGCTGGTCACCGAAAACACGCCCTTGGCCTGCATCGCCCTGGCGCGCAGCGAAAACAGCGTCAGCGCCCCGCCCATGAACACCATCAGGATCATCAGCAGATAGACGCCGCGCGCCGAATCGACGGCGAAGGCATGCACCGAAGTCAGGATGCCCGAGCGCACGATGAACGCGCCGACCACCGAAAAGCCGAAAGCCAGGATCGCCAGCAGGATGGTCCAGCTTTTGAGCGCCTCGCGCTTTTCCACCACGATCGCCGAATGCAGAAGCGCGGCCGAAATCAGCCAGGGCATGAACGAGGCGTTCTCGACCGGGTCCCAGAACCAGAACCCGCCCCAGCCCAGTTCGTAATAGGCCCACCATGACCCGAGCGCGATGCCCACCGTCAGGAACGTCCAGGCGGCCAGCGTCCAGGGCCGCACCCAGCGTCCCCAGGCCGCATCCACCCGCCCCTCCAGCAGGGCGGCCAGCGCAAAGGAGAATGTCATCGAAAGCCCGACATATCCAAGGTAGAGAAACGGCGGATGGAAGGCCAGCCCCAGGTCCTGCAGAAGCGGGTTCAGACCGCTGCCGTTCAGGGGCGGCGCGGCCAGGCGGGCAAACGGGTTCGAGGTGAAGATGATGAAGCCCAGGAAGGCAACGCCGATGGCCCCCTGCACGCCCAGAACCCGGGCGCGCAGCGTGTCGGGCAGGCGCCGGCCGAATACCGCGGCCGCCGCGCCGTAAAGCGACAGGATCGTCACCCAGAGCAGCAACGAGCCCTCGTGATTGCCCCAGGTGCCGCTGACCTTGTAGATCATCGGCTTGTCGGTATGCGAATTGCTGGCCACGACCGCCAGCGAAAAATCCGAAACCACGAAAGCATGGATCAGAACCGCAAAGGAAAACCCGATCAGAAGAAACTGGGTTATCGCCGCCGGTTCGCCCACCCCCATCCACAGGGAGTCGCGCCGCCAGGCACCGGCAAGGGGCAACACGGTCTGCACCGCCGCCACGAACAGCGCAAGGATCAGCGCGAATTGTCCAAGTTCATTCAGCATGGGGCAAACCTAGCGCCCTGTCAGCGATAGGCAATGGCCCTGTCATCAATTTTCCGCGCACCGATTGACGCAGGCCGGCTGCCCCCGGCTGCGCCGATGCGTCGCCGCGGCCCC
>JALSRF010000020.1 GCA_026984895.1 Paracoccaceae bacterium | reverse complement strand
TGATCAGCGTCAAGACCGCGCCAAAGCCCAGGCGCACGGCGCCCCCCTGGGGCACCGCCGCCTGCGGGTCGGCCAGAAACCAGAGGTTTGCACCCGCCAGCGCCAACAGCGGCGCCAGCACCTTGATGTTGCGCCAGTTCCGGCCGGCAACGATCTCGCGCGCGACCAGCGCCGCGAACACCGGCATGAACGCGGCATCGACAGCGCCCGCCCCCCCCGGCACAGGCGCCGCCGGCCAGAACAACGCCACCCGCCCCGCCACCCAGAGCGCGACCAGCACCAGCAGCGGCCAGCCCCTCACCGGCAGCCGCCCCGTCCAGTTCGGCACCGCCGTCAGCAGGAACCCCGCAATCGCCGCCGGAACATAGCCGAACAGCATCTCGTGGACATGCCAGGACAACGGATCGAGCGCCGCGGGTGCCACCCCGCCGCCGGCCAGAAGCAGCAGCCAGTTCGACATTGCCAGCACGGCGAAGATCGGCGCGAACAGGAAGAACGGTCGAAATCCGAACGACAGGACCGCCGGCCCGCGCCAGCTGCGCGCCGCGCGCCCCTGCCCGGTCCTGGTGACGTTTGCCCCGACGTTGCCCCGCATGTTTCCCCTCATGTTTCCCCGCATGCCGTTTCCTCCGATGCCGCGCACACCCGTGCCCTTCCCCGCGCTGTCTCTTCAAGACAGGCCCACGCCGCTTCGCCGCCATGCCCGCGCCCCTGCCCGTGCCCCTGCCCGTGCCCGTGCCCGCCACAGATATGTCCGGCCCCGGCGCCGCGCAAAAGACCCGATGCCGCAGCGCTCCTCGGCCCGAAAACTGCTCAGCCCGAAAAGGCGCGCGCAAAGCGTTCGCGCAGAAGGTTCTTTTGCACCTTGCCCATAGTGTTGCGCGGCAGCGCGTCCAGCATGAACACCCGGCGCGGCTGCTTGTAGCGCGCCAGCCGCCCGCGCAGGCCCGCAAGGACGTCATCAGGCGCAACCGACGCGCCGGAGCGCGCCACCACCACCGCCGCCACCGCCTCGCCCAGATCGTCGTGGGGCAGCCCGATCACCGCCGATTCCAGCACCCCCGGCAAGGCATCGATCGCCTCTTCCACTTCGCGCGGGTAGACGTTGTAGCCGCCGCTGATCACCAGGTCGCGGGCGCGTCCGACGATGCTGACCCGCCCCTCGCCATCCATCACCGCCAGATCCCCGGTGATGAACCAGCCGTCCGGGCGCATCTCGGCGGCGGTCTTTTCGGGCATCTTCCAGTAGCCGGCAAAGACGTTGGGCCCGGTAAACTCCAGCACGCCGACCTCGCCGCGCGGCCGTTCGCGTCCGTGCTCGTCGGCGACACGCACCTGCACGTCGGGCAATGCGAACCCGACCGTGCCCGGCACGCGCTCGCCCTCGTAGGGGTTGGAGGTGATCATCCCCGCCTCGCTCATCCCGTAGCGTTCCAGGATGCGCTGCCCGGTCACCTGTTCGAAGCGGGCGAAGGTTTCGGGCAGCAGCGGCGCCGAGCCGGAGATGAATAGGCGCATGCCGGCGCAGGCCTCGCGGCTGAACTTCGGATGGTCCAGCAGGCGGGTGTAAAACGTGGGAACCCCCATCAGCACCGTCGCATCGCCCAGCCGCTCGATCACCCGGCCGGCGTCGAACCGGTTCTGGAAGATCACCTTCGAGCCGTTCAGCATTGCCGTGTGCAGCGCCACGAACAGGCCGTGCACATGGAAGATCGGCAGCGCATGCAACAGCACATCGCCCTGCTGCCAGTGCCAGATGCGCCAGAGCGCCAGCGCGTTCGAGGACAGGTTGCCATGGGTCAGCATCGCCCCCTTCGAGCGCCCCGTCGTCCCCGAGGTATAGACGATCGCGGCCAGATCGTCGCTGGTGCGCCGTGCCGGTTCGCCCTCGGGCGCGGCCAGATCGGCGGCCCGCGCCAGGCTGCCCTTTCCGGCCCCGTCAAGCGTGAAGACACCCGTGCCCCGCGGCGCGATGCCGGCCAGTTCCTCCTGCCGTTCGGGGGCGCACACCAGCACCCGCGGCCCGGCATCGGCCAGAAAATACGCAACCTCGTCGCGCGTGTAGGCGACATTGAGCGGGATGCACACCGCCCCCATGCGCAGACATGCCAGATAAAGCAGCACCGCTTCGGCCGATTTTTCGACCTGCAGGCAGACCCGGTCGCCCGGGGACACGCCCGCGCCCCGCAGCACCGCGCCGATACGGGCGGCGCGCGCGTCGATCTCCCGATAGAACACGACCCCGCCCTCGTGCTCAAGGAACACCGCATCCTCGCGGTCGGGGAAACGCGAGCGGATCAGCGCATAAAGGTTCCGGTTGATCGGCGGCGGCATGGCAAACTGGCTCCGTTGCGGCGGCGCGCCGCCCTGGTGGTGTTTCATTGCCCAAATCCTGCGCCGGTTTCAAGACGCACCGGGGCGCCCGCTCACCGCCCGGCTTGGCAAGCGCCCCGGCAGCGGCCTATAAGGCGGCGACACAGCCAGACGGAGACCCTCCCATGCGGACGGCAAACGTGACGCGAAAGACCGCCGAAACCGATATTTCGGTCGAGATCAGCCTTGACGGCACCGGCAGCCATGACAACCGGACCGGCGTGGGGTTCTTCGACCACATGCTGGATCAGCTGGCCCGCCACGCCCTGATCGACATGAAGCTGCGCGTCACCGGCGACACGCATATCGACGACCACCACACCGTGGAGGACACCGGGATTGCGCTGGGCCAGGCCCTGGCAAGGGCGCTTGGCGACAAGACCGGCATCCGGCGCTACGGCGAATGCCGCCTGCCGATGGACGATGCCCAGGTGGCCTGCGCGCTGGATTTGTCCGGCCGGCCCTTCCTAGTGTGGCACGTCGACATGCCGACCGCAAAGATCGGAAGCTTCGACACCGAACTGGTACGCGAATTCTTCCAGGCGTTTTCGAGCCACGCAGGCATCACGCTGCACCTCGACGCACGCCACGGCATCAACAGCCACCACATCGCCGAGGCCACCTTCAAGGCCTGCGCCCGGGCGCTGCGCATGGCGGTCGAACCCGACCCGCGCCAGGCCGGCACGATCCCCTCCACCAAGGGGACGCTCTAGTGGCAACCGTTCTTGTGGACACCGACAGCGGGAACCTGCACTCGGCTAAAAAGGCGTTTCAGCGCATGGCCGACGAAACCGGCGCCGGCCGGGTGCTGGTCACCTCGCGCCCCGAGGACGTGGCCCGCGCCGACCGCCTGGTCCTTCCCGGGGACGGCGCCTTTGCCGCCTGCAAGGCCCAGCTGGCCGAACGAACCGGACTGCTCGAGGCCCTCGAAGAAGCGGTCAAGATCCGCGCAAGGCCCTTTCTGGGCATCTGCGTGGGCATGCAGATGATGGCCACCACGGGACACGAACACACCGATACCGCCGGCTTCGGCTGGATCGCCGGCGAGGTCACGCGCATCCCGACGGGCGACACCGCCCTCAAGGTGCCGCACATGGGCTGGAACGATCTGGTCATCGACCGCCCGCACCCGGTTCTGGAAGGCATAGGCACCGGCGCGCACGCCTATTTCGTCCATTCCTACCATTTTCGCACCGACCAGCCCGCTCAACGCCTGGCCTGGTGCGACTACGGCAGCCAGATCACCGCAATCGTGGGAACCGACAACATGATCGGCACCCAGTTCCACCCGGAAAAAAGCCAGCGCGCCGGGCTGCGCCTGATCGCAAACTTCCTCGAATGGACCCCATGAGCGCCCGGCAGCACGGCGGCCCGGCACGCCCGCCGGCAGCCGCGGCCCGGACAACGCGAACGCCCACCCCGCGCCCCGTTTCTTTTTCGCCCGAATATCCTCGGGGGTGAATGGGCCGCAGGCCCATGAGGGGGCAGACAGCCCCCTTGGCTGCGCGCCCCCCGGCCCCGCTCTTCAGGCATCCGCCCCCCCGGCCGGCCGCGCGGCACACCGCCCGGCGCGCGCGCCTCACCCAGACCCGCCGCCAGACCCGCCGCCGGGGCCTCTCCGGCCCCGCGCGGCCTTTTCCTCGATCCCCGACCGGCCTTCCCGGCGCGCCAGTTCCTCCAGCACGTCGTCCAGAGTCACATCGCGCGCCGCCAGCATCACCAGCAGGTGATAAAGCACATCCGCCGCCTCGCGCGTCAGCGCCGCCCGGTCGCCCTTCACCGCCTCTATGATCGCCTCGACCGCCTCCTCGCCGAATTTCTCGGCCGCCTTTTCCGGCCCCCGCGCCAGCAGGCGCGCGGTCCAGCTTTCGTCCGGGTCCGCCGCCTTTCGCGCCAGCACGGTGACGGCAAGCCTTTCCAGAGCGCTCATCTGCGCCTCTGCAATCCTGCCATCGCCCGACCGCGCGCCGGTCCCGGCCATGTCATCGCTGCCATCGCATCCATCCTCATGTCAGCCGCACCGGAATGCCGGCCTCGGCCATGTATCGCTTGACCTCGCCGATCCCCAGGATCCCGAAGTGAAACACCGATGCCGCCAGCACCGCCGAAGCATGGCCCTCTTTCACCCCTTCGACAAAATGCTCCGGCGCGCCGACCCCGCCCGAAGCGATCACCGGTATGTCAACCGCATCGGCCACGGCCCGGGTCAGCGGCAGGTTGAACCCGGCCCTGGTGCCGTCGCGATCCATCGAGGTCAGCAGGATTTCCCCCGCGCCCCGGGCCGCGACCGTGCGGGCAAAGCCGACCGCGTCAATCCCGGTCGCCCGCCGCCCGCCATGGGTGAAGATTTCCCATCTGCCCGGCGCCACGGTCCTGGCGTCGATCGCCACCACGATGCACTGGCTGCCGAACCGCATCGCCGCTTCGGCCACCACATCCGGGTTTCGCACCGCCGCCGAGTTGAACGACACCTTGTCCGCGCCCGCCAGCAGCAGCGCGCGCACGTCTTCGTGGCTGCGCACGCCGCCCCCCACGGTCAGCGGCATGAAACAGTGCTCGGCGGTGCGCGTCACCAGGTCGTACATGGTGGCCCGGTTTTCCTCGGTGGCCATGATGTCGAGAAAGCACAGCTCGTCGGCGCCCGCGGCATCATAGGCGCGCGCGGCCTCGACCGGGTCGCCGGCATCCACCAGATCGACGAAATTGACCCCCTTGACCACCCGGCCCTCGGCCACGTCAAGGCATGGAATGATGCGGGTTTTCAGCATGTGGGCTCCTTGAGCAGGGCCAGCGCCCGGGGCAGGTCAATCGCCCCGTCATAGAGCGCGCGGCCGGAAATCGCGCCGTCAAGAGCCGCGCCGCAATCGCGCAGGGCGCGCAGATCGTCCAGCGAGGCCACCCCCCCCGAGGCAATGACCGGGATCGAGACCGCGCGGGCCAGGGCGGCGGTTGCCTCTACATTTGGCCCCTGCATGGCGCCGTCACGCAAGATATCGGTGTAAATGATCGCCGCCACCCCGGCATCTTCGAACGAGTGGGCAAGCGTGGTGGCATCCATATCGGTGACTTCGGCCCAGCCGCGGGTTGCCACCTTGCCGGCGCGCGCGTCAATGCCCACGGCGACCTGGCCGGGGAAGGCGGCGGCCGCCTCGCGCACCAGCGCGGGGTTTTCCACCGCCACCGTGCCCAGAATGACCCGCGCCAGGCCCTTGTTCAACCAGGCCTCGATCGTGGCCATGTCGCGAATGCCG
>JALSRF010000019.1 GCA_026984895.1 Paracoccaceae bacterium | reverse complement strand
AGGTCTGGACGGTGGCGCCGGCCTTCGAACAGTCCGGCGTGGCCCACAAGATCAGCTACACGCACCCGATGATGATCGCCCGTCTCGGCGAACGCCGCTATGCCGCCGAAGGCTCGCCCGCCGACTGCGTTCTGGCCGGGTTGCACGACGTGCTGCCCACCGGCCCGGACCTGGTGCTTTCGGGCGTGAACCGGGGCAACAACGCGGGCGAGAACACGCTTTATTCCGGCACCATCGGCGCGGCCATGGAAGCCGCCCTGCAGGGGTTGCCGGCCATCGCCATGTCGCAGTATCTGGGCGCCGGGAACCGCGATCTGGACAACCCTTTCGAGGCGGCTGTCGTGCATGGCGCCGCGCTGGTGCGCGCATTGCTGGAACGCGGCATTTGGGACCGGAACGACTACCGGCTGTTTTACAATGTCAACTTTCCGCCGCTGCCGGCGGCCGAGGTCAGCGGTCACCGGATCGTGTCCCAGGGGTTCAGGCGCGATGCCTTTTTCGGGGTCGAGGCGCAGCTGTCCCCCTCGGGGCGCCGCTTTCTCTGGGTGCGCGGCGGCCCCCAGCACCTGCCCGCCGGGCCGGACACGGATGTAACGGCCGCGCTGGACGGGCATGTGGCAATCACGCCGATGCGCTGCGATCTGACCGCCCATGACGCGATCGCGCCCCTGAAAGAGCGCCTGGAATGAACGACCGGGCCGAACGCAAGATGCAGTTCCTCTTTCACCTGCGATCGCGCGGGGTGACGGACCGGCGCGTGCTGGAAGCAATGGAAAGGATCGATCGCGGCCCGTTCGTACGCGGCATCTTTTCCGGGCGCGCCTATGACGACACGCCGCTGCCCATTGCCTGCGGGCAGACCATCAGCCAGCCCTCGGTCGTGGGGCTGATGACCCAGGCACTGGATGTGCAGCCGCGCCACAAGGTGCTGGAACTGGGCACCGGCTCGGGCTACCAGGCGGCGATCCTGTCGCAACTGGCGCGCCGGGTCTACACGGTGGACCGGTTTCGCCGGCTGGTGAAGGAGGCAGAAGCCCGGTTCGAGGACCTGGGCATAACCAACATCACCGCGATCACCGCCGACGGCAGCTTCGGTCTGCCAGAACAGGCCCCCTTCGACCGCATCATCGTGACCGCCGCAGCCGAGGACCCTCCGGGCCCGCTCTTGGCGCAGCTCAAGATCGGCGGTATCATGGTGCTGCCGGTCGGTCAGTCGGACGCGGTGCAGAGCCTGATCAGGGTCAGCCGCGGCGAAGCCGGATACGATTACGACGAACTGCTGCCGGTGCGTTTCGTTCCCCTGCTCGAAGGGCTCGGGCAGGAAGAATAGGACAACAGGAGAAGGGCGCAAAGGCGTCCCGGGCGGGGCCCGGCAACGAACCGGGCCGAAAACAGCTGGCTGATGATTGAGGGTCTTGAGCAATGAGCACGAAACTTCGCAACCGAATGAACCTTGCGCTTGCGGGCGGCGCGCTGGCTGTTCTTGCCGGCTGCACCGGGCAGCCGCTGGATTTCGACCTGCGCGGCATGGTGGGCGGGCTGAGCACCGCCCAGGCGGCGCGCCAGGCCACGGCCGAACGCCCGCAGCCCGACGCGCGCGGCGTCATTTCCTACCCCGGCTACCAGGTGGCGATCGCGCGCCGGGGGGACCGGCTCGGCGATGTCGCGGCGCGGGTCGGAATCCCGGCCGGCGAACTGGCCCGCTACAACGGCATCTCGGTGGATACGCCGCTGCGACAGGACGAGGTCATCGCCCTGCCCCGGCGCGTGGATGAACCGGCGCCCGGAAGCGACGGCAGTATCGACATCACCACGCTGGCCGGCAACGCCATCAAGCGCGCCGACAGCACCCGCCCGCCGGCAGGACAGACCCCGCCGCCGCCACCGGCCAGAGAACCCATCCGCCACAAGGTGGAACCGGGCGAAACCGCCTATTCCATCGCGCGGCTCTACAATGTCTCGGTGCGCGCGCTGGCCGAATGGAACGGGCTCGGCCCGGACCTGAGCGTGCGGTCCGGCCAATACCTGCTGATCCCCGTTGCCTCCGACGAAGCGGCGCACCCCGGCACCGGCGCCCCCGCGCCGGCACAGGGCGGATCGGGCGCGCCGCTGCCGCCAAGCGCCTCGAAACCGCTGCCGGCCGACACCGCCACGACCCCGCCGACGCCGCGCCCGCCCTCGCCCGACCTGGGCAGCCAGCGCAGCGCCGCCTCCGACAGCGCCCGCTTCGTGATGCCGGTCAGCGGAAAGATCATCCGCGCATACGAAAAGAAGCGCAACGACGGCATCGACATCGCCGCAGCAGCCGGCACACCGGTGCTGGCCGCCGATGACGGAACCGTGGCCGCGCTCACCCGCGACACCGATCAGATTCCGATCGTGGTGATCAAGCACGCCAACAACATCCTCACCGTTTACGCCGGCGTCGATCACCTGACCATCGCCAAGGGCGACAAGGTCAAACGCGGCCAGAAAATCGCGACCGTGCGCCAGGGCACGCCCAGCTTCCTGCATTTCGAGGTGCGCAAGGGCCTGGAAAGCGTCGATCCGATGGGCTACGTGAACTGAGCGAAATCAGCGCGCTCTCAAGCGGCCGCGCCCCCGGCAGGGCGCGACGGCCCGGTCCCGCCCTCGCCCCGCGCCCGCGGCCCGGACGCACGCCAGGGCGGACCGGCCCACGCCGACAGCGCCTGTTTCTTTTTCGCAGAAATATCCCCGCCGGAGGCCAGCCGCGCCCGCGCGGCTACCCCATTTCCACCCCGCGCCGGCCGGCCAGATCGGTGACGAATTGCCAGGCGACACGCCCCGAACGCGCCCCGCGCGTGGCCTGCCACTCGATCGCCTCGGCGCGCAACGCGTCATCGTCGATGTCGATCGCGAACGCAGCGCAATAACCACGGATCATCGCCAGATAATCGTCCTGGCTGCACGGGTGGAACCCCAGCCAGAGCCCGAAACGATCGGACAGCGAAACCTTTTCCTCGACCGCCTCCGAAGGGGTGATCGCCGACGAGCGTTCGTTCTCGATCATGTCCCGCGGCATCAGGTGACGCCGGTTCGAGGTGGCATAGAACACCACGTTTTCCGGCCGGCCCTCGATCCCGCCGTCCAGCACGGCCTTGAGCGACTTGTAGTGCTCGTCATCATGGGAAAACGACAGGTCGTCGCAAAACAGCACGAACCGTTCGGGCGCCCCACGCAGCAGCGCCAGCAGACGCCCGACCGAGGGCAGGTCCTCGCGCTGGATCTCGACCAGCTTCAGCCCGCCGCCCTCGGCGGCAACGGCGGCATGCACCGCCTTGACAAGCGACGATTTCCCCATCCCGCGCGCGCCCCACAAAAGGGCGTTGTTCGCCGGCAGGCCGCGGGAAAACTGCCGCGTGTTGGCCAGCAGCGTGTCGCGCGCGCGATCAATTCCCAGCAGCAGGCCGATGTCGATGCGGTTGACGCGCGCGACCGGAGCCAGCCGGTCGGGGCCGACATGCCAGACGAAAGCCTCGGCGCCCGAAAAATCCGGCGCCGCGCTGGCAGGCGGAGACATGCGCTCCAGCGCTGCGGCGATCCGCTCCAGGGCCTTCCGGCTCATCCATCCGCCCCGCCGCCGCTGTCCTCCTGTCCGGCATCGCCCTGTCCGGCATCGCCCTGCCCGCCTTCGTCGTCCTCGTCGGGGATCAGCCCTTCTTCGCGCAGCCTTTCGTCACGCTTGCGCTCGACATTGCGCACAAGGAAGATCGACACCTCGTAAAGCCCGTAGACGACCGAGAACAGGATCACCTGGGTAATCACGTCGGGCGGGGTCACCACCGCCGCCAGCGTGAGAATGCCGACCACCGCGTATTTACGCACGGCGGCAAGCCCGGCACTGCTGACAAGCCCCGCCTTTCCCATCAGCGTCAGCAGGACCGGCAACTGGAAGGTCAGCCCGAAAGCGACGATGAACTTTATCGTCAGGCGCAGATATTCCTGGGCAGAACCCTGAAACGCAATGCCGGCAACGGCATTCCTGACATCGCCCCCCAGCACGCTCCCGGGTTGCTGAAAGCCCAGAAAGAAGTTGAACGCCAGCGGTGTGACCACGAAAAAGGCGAAGGAGGCGCCCAGAAAGAACATCACCGGAGAGGCGATCAGGAACGGCAGAAAGGCATTCTTCTCGTTCCGGTAAAGCCCCGGCGCCACGAACCGCCAGAGCTGGTAGCTGACATAGGGGAACGACAGCACCAGCCCCCCCAGCAGCGATATCGAGATGGCAACGAAAAATCCCTCCTGCAGCTTGATCAGGATCAGCCCGCAATCCGGCTGGCCGCGCTCGGCCATGGCGTTGCACAAGGGGTGCGTGAGGAAGTTGAAGACCGGGTTCCAGAAGGTGAAGGAGATCACCATCGCGATGATGAAGGCGACGGCGGAATGAATCAGCCGGCTGCGCAACTCGGCCAGATGTTCGATCAGCGGCGCGGTGCTGTCGTCTATTTCGTCAGGAGCGCTCATCAGGACCCCCTGGTCGGTTTCTTCGCGGGTTTCCGGGCCACGGATTTCTTCGCGGGTTTCGCCGCCGGCTTCTTCGCGGCGGGCTTCTTCGCGGGTTTCGCGGCGGGCTTCTTCGCGGCGGGCTTTGCGGCCGGTTTCAAGGCCGCTTTCGCCGCCGGCTTCTTCGCCGGTTTCTTCGGGGACGCTTTCGCCGCCGATGCCGCGCCGGACGGCGCCTCCCCGGGCGCGGGGGCGGTCGGGGCCGCCTCCTGTCCGGTGGCGGGGGTCGCCTCCCGGGCCATCGGATCCCATTTTTCGAAACTGGAAACCGCTTCCTCGATCTTGTTCAGCCCCAGGCTTCTGGCCGAGGTGGCGTTCTTCAGGTCGTCGGCCACGTCCTTGACGCCCGCCTCATCGGCGGCCTCCTCCATCGCCCGCGTGAACTCGCGCGCCATGGATTTTGCCTTTGCGGTAAAGCGCCCCAACGCGCGAAACATCTGCGGCAGGTCCTTCGGACCGACCACGATCAGCGCCACCACGCCGATCACCAGAAGTTCGCTCCAGCCGATGTCGAACATGCCTGCCTTCCCCGCCTACCGTTTCGCAGCCCGGTCTCAGGCCTCGTCCTTTTCCTCGGCCGGGGTCACGTCCCGCGCGGCGGCGGCCTGATCTTCAAGCTCCTTCTTGCCCTCGTTCACACCCTGCTTGAAGGAACTGATCCCCTTGCCGACCTCGCCCATCAGCGACGAAATCTTGCCGCGCCCGAACAGCACGAGCACGACGACCGCAATCAGCAGCAGTCCCGGAAGTCCGATGTTGTTTAGCATGGGGTCTCTCCCTTGTCTGGCCCTTGCCCGGCCTGTCCGGCGGCCGTGGTGCGAGCCGCGGTGCGAACCGTGCTGCAAAAGCGCCGCCTGCCGGAAATTCACCCACTGTATCTATTGGCTTCGCACGCGCTCGGAAAGCAGGAAAACACATGGCGGGGCGATTTTTTCATATCTGCACAGCGCACAGGCGGGTTTGCGGCGGTTGCGATCGCTCCTGACAGATCGCTGTCAGTTGTTAAACTGCCCCATGCGCGAATCACCCCCGCCGCCCTTGCCTGCCCCGCCGTGCCCCGCCCCGGCGCGAAAAGACCGCCTGATCGCGCTGATTACGCTGCTGCG
>JALSRF010000018.1 GCA_026984895.1 Paracoccaceae bacterium | reverse complement strand
ACGAGATTGATCGCGCGCGCCTTCAGCTTGTCGTTGGTGGCCTGCAGATCCACCATGCGGTTGCCGAAACACTTGCCGATCTGCACCATCGCGCCGGTGGAGATCATGTTCAGCACCATTTTCTGGGCGGTGCCCGACTTCAGCCGGGTCGAGCCGGTAAGGATTTCGGGGCCGACCAGCGGGGCAATGTCGATGTCGGCTTCGCGGCCCATCTCGCTGCCGGTGTTGCAGGTGACGCTGACGGTCGTGGCCCCGGCGGCGTTGGCCCGGCGCAGGGCCTCCAGCACATAGGGCGTGCGCCCCGAGGCGGCCAGCCCCACCACGGTATCGTTCGGGCCCACGTCAAGCGCCTCAAGATCGCGCGCGCCGGTCCGGGCGTCATCCTCGGCGCCTTCGCGGGCGGTGAACACCGCGTCCTTTCCCCCCGCGATCACGGCGATCACCTGGTCGGGCGCGGCCGAGAAGGTCGGCACGCATTCCGAGGCGTCGAGCACGCCCAGCCGGCCGCTGGTTCCGGCGCCCACATAGATGATGCGCCCGCCGTCGCGCAGGGACCGGGCCGCGGCCTCGATCGCCCGGGCGATCTGCGGCAGTTCCTTTTCCACCGCCAGGGGGACGGTCTTGTCCTGGGCGTTCATCAGCCGGGCAATGTCGAGCGCCGGCAAGGTGTCGAGCGTTTCGCTGGCCGGGTTCGGCTGCTCCGAGGTCAGGTCCTGCATCCGCTGGGCCAGTTGCGAAAGCTGGTCGTGCCGGGAATCGAGATCGAGTGTCATGTCTGCCATGGCAGAATTTTGTATTCCCGGCGTGCCGGGGTCAATAATTTTTTATTCACCCCTTTGCCATGGGCCGCTCCCCCGCCCTAATATGCGCCCACAGGGAGAAATGCGAATGAAACAGGAAACGACGGGTTTGCTGGCCAGCCTGGCGGCACGCCAGGACGCAATGTCGGAGAACGAAAGGCGCATCGCCGCGGCAATTCTGAAAGAGCCGGCGGCGGTGACGCGGATGTCCTCGCAGGCGCTGGCCGAGAAATGCCGGGTCAGCCAGTCGGGCATCATCAAGTTCTGCAAGAAGATCGGCCAGCCGGGCTTTCCGGCGCTGAAGATCGCCCTGAGCGCCGAGATCGCGCGCAACGAGCGGGTGCAGCAGATTCACGGCGACATCTTCAGCGACGATTCGCTGGGGGAGGTGGCGCGCAAGGTCTTCGACAGCAAGGTTCTGGCGCTTTCCGAGACCATGAAGCGCAACGACAACCGGCTGATCGAACGGGCGGTCGATCTGCTGGAGGGCAGCGGCCGGGTGATCGTGTTCGGCATCGGCGGCTCGGCGCTGGTGGCCGAGGACTTCTCGTCCAAGCTGTCCAAGCTCGGGGTGGCGGTGCTGTGGAGCGGGGATGCCCATGTGCAACTGGCCAACCTTGCCAGTCTCGGCCCCGACGACCTGCTGTTCGCGATCTCGTTTTCGGGCAGCACCAAGGAAACCACCACCGCGCTGGAATATGCGCTGGAACAGGGCATTCCCAGCATTTTCCTTTGCGGCAGCACCGCCCGGCTGAAAATGGCGTCACCCGAAATCGTGCTGCGATGCGTTGCCAACGAAGACCCGGTGCGTAGCTCGGCCATTGCCACGCGCACCGCGCAACTGGCGGTGACCGATCTGCTGTTCGTGCTTCTGGTCCAGCGCCGCGCCGATGTGCAGGGATGGATCGCCCGCGGCCAGGCGCTGGTCAACCTCCTGCGCTAGCGCCGGGCAATGCCGGGCCGGCCGCCGGGCATGGAGGCGGCCGGGGCAGGGCGAAGGAGAGGGCGAGGGAGGCGACGGGCGTCCGCGCGAGGGAATATAAAATTTATTGACAGGCGGCCAAAGGAATTTATTATTCCAGATGTGATTGAGCGCCTTCGCCCATCAAGAACGTGTTGGCGTGGGCGTGAAGCCGGAATGGCAGGCCCCGGTCAGCCGAAAGGTCGGCATGCTCGGGGATGCGCTTTCCGGAAGGGTATCTGCACAGGGAGAAGCACAGATGAAACGATCTATCTCGATAACAGCCAAGGCGGCTCTGGTTGCGACCGGGCTGGCGGTTGCCGCCCCCGCGGCGGCGCAGACCAACCTCGATTTCTGGAGCTGGCGTCAGGAGGACGCGAAAGCCTACAATGAAATCATCGCGGAGTTCGAGAAGACTCATCCGGACATCAACATCACCTATACCGCGCATGAGGCCAAGGCCTATAACACCATCCTGACCACGGCGCTGGCCGGGGGCGCGGGGCCGGACATCATCCATACCCGTGCCTATGGCAGCCTCGAGAACATCTCGGGCGCCGGCTATCTGGAGCCGCTCGACGGCAAGGTGGATTTCTCGCATATCCCCGAATCGCTGCTGCGCGGCACCACGCTGCGCGCCGATGGCAAGGTCTATTCGGTGCCCTTCGCCACCCAGACCGTGCTGGTCTATTACAACAAGGATCTGTTCGACAAGGCCGGCGTGACCCCGCCGGAAACCTGGGACGAGTTCAAGCAGGTGACCGACAAGCTCAAGGAAGCCGGCATCACGCCCTTGGCCAACGGCATTGCCGACGGCTGGACCATCGAAGTCGCCTCGGGCGCGATCATGCCCAACTTCTATGGCGAGAGCTTTTTCGGCGACGTGACTTCGGGCAAGACCACCTTCGAGGATCCGCGCTATGTGGCGGCGCTGGGCAAGATGGCCGAGCTGGCCCCCTACATGCCCACCGGGTTCGAGGCGGTGGACTATGCCACCATGAAGGCGCTGTTCACCTCGGGGTCGGCGGCGATGTTCATCGGCGGCTCGTGGGAGATCCCGGCCTGGCGCGAAGCCGGCCTCAACTTCGGCTTCATGGCCGGCCCGGCGGCCAAGGCGGGCGATACCCGCATGGTGGCGACCTGGCTTGACGGCGGCTATGCGGTGAACGCGGCCTCGCCGAACAAGGAAGCGGCGCTGGAGTTCATCCGCTTCACGGCAACGCCCGAATTTGCCCAGATGCTGGCCGACAAGCTGAACAACGTGCCGGCGGTGCAGGGCGCAACGCCCAAGGACGAGGCGCTGCAGCAGATCATCAAGCTGCAGGAGCATCAGACGCCCTACATCATGCTGGTGGCGTTCCGGTACCAGAAGCCGACCGGCTCGACCCTGCTGCAGGACGGGTTGAAGAAGCTGCTGACCGGCCAGGCCACGCCCGAGGAGGTTGCCAAGGCAGTCGCCGACGGCCTGGCATCGCCCGAATAGGGCAAGCGAAAACGGGGTGCGTCCAACGCATGGCGCACCCCGCGATTTTCCGACACAGGGGAGGGGCTCATGGCCAATGTCGAACTGCGCGCGGTTGACAAGAGTTTCGGACGCGTGGATGTCATCCGCAACGTCAACCTCGATATCCGGGACGGTGAGTTCGTGGTCTTCGTCGGCCCGTCGGGCTGCGGCAAGTCCACGCTCCTGCGCCTGGTTGCCGGGCTCGAGGATCTGACCGACGGCGAAATTCACATCGACGGGCAGCGGGTTGACCACCTGGCCCCTTCCAGGCGCGGCGTGGCGATGGTGTTCCAGTCCTACGCGCTTTATCCCCATTTCACGGTGCGCGAGAACATGGGCTACGCCCTGCGCGTGGCCGGCGAGGACAAGGCCGAGATCGCCCGCAAGGTCGAGGCGGCGGCCGATGTGCTGCAACTGACCGAATACCTTGACCGCAAGCCCAAGGCGCTTTCCGGCGGCCAGCGCCAGCGGGTGGCGATCGGGCGCGCCATCGTGCGCGATCCCAAGGTGTTCCTGTTCGACGAGCCGTTGTCGAACCTCGATGCCAAGCTGCGCGTGCAGATGCGCATCGAGCTGACCAAGCTGCACGGCAAGCTTGGCGCAACGATGATCTACGTCACCCACGATCAGGTGGAGGCGATGACCATGGCCGACAAGATCGTGGTGCTGAGGGACGGGGTGGTCGAACAGGTCGGCCCGCCGCTCGAGCTTTACAACCGCCCGGCCAACCTGTTCGTGGCGGGTTTTATCGGCAGCCCCGCCATGAACATGTTCGAAGGCTCCGTGGTCGAAGCGGGCGCCGACGGCCTGGTGCTTGATCTGCCCGGCGTCGGCCGGCTTTCCTGGCCCGCTTCCGGCACCCTGAAAGCCGGCGACAAGGTGCATTTCGGCATCCGCCCGGAACATTTCATCCGCGAAGGCGAGCCCGACGGCAAGGTCGCCGGCGAGGTCTATGCCGCCGAGCGCCTGGGCGGCGAGACCTATATCTACCTTAACACGGAAAACGGCAGCGAGGTGACCGTGCATGCCTCGGGCGACTGGGCGGCCCGCCCCGGCGACCGGCTGGAAGCAGGCTTCATGCTGGAAAATGCGCATCTGTTCGGCCCCGACGGGCAGGCCGTGCCTGGCCGGGAGGGCTGACCATGGAGGCCGTGGATTTCGAACGCGCCAAGGCGATCCGGCAGCGGAACCTGCGCCTGTGGCTGGCCTTCCTGCTGGCCCCGCCGGCGCTGGTGCTGATCATCTTCGTCTTCATCCCGATGGTCAGCGCCGTGCTTTACAGCCTGTATGAATGGGACGGTCTGGCGCGCGGCGAATTCATCGGGCTGCGCAATTTTTACGACATCCTGTTCGGCCCGCGCCTGAGCGCCGAACTGTTCAATGCCTTCTGGAACAACGTCAAGGTGTTCGTCACCCTGATGATCGTCCAGAACGGCTATGCGCTGGTGCTGGCGATGCTGCTGGCGCGCAACCCGCGCGGCTATCGCTTCTACCAGGTGGTGTTCTTCCTGCCGGTGATCCTGTCTACCGTGATCATCGGCTTTCAGTGGAAACTGTTCCTGAACCCGGTTTTCGGCCTGGTGAACAAGGCGCTGATCTACTTCGGGCTGAGCGACTGGGCGCTGCCCTGGCTGGGCCTGCCGGAAACCGCGCTGCCGGCGATGCTGCTGGTCAATTCCTGGCACTGGTTCGGCTTTCCGACGCTGGTGTTCCTGGCCGCGATTCACCGCATCCCCACCGATTTCATCGAGGCCGCCCGGCTGGACGGCGCCAGCGAATGGCGCATCGCGCGCGAGATCATCTGGCCGCTGATGGCGCCGGCGGTGACCATCATCGTGGTGCTGACCTTCATCGGGTCGTTCAACTGGTTCGAGATCCCCTATATCATGAACGGGCTGGAAGGCTCGCCCGAGGGCTCGACCGACATGCTGGGGCTGCTGTTCTATCGCACGGCCTTCGGCTCGGTCTCGGTCGGCACGTCCGATTTCGGGCACGGCTCGGCGCTGGCGGTGCTGATGTTCATCTTCATCTTCGTCTTCTCGATCCTGGCCACGAAATACCTGACCAGCCGCGAAGTCGAGATGAGCTAGGGAGGCCGCGATGAGGACCAGACAGCAAGCAAGCTTCGAAACCTGGCTGATGCAGATCTTCCTGATCGGCTCGGCGGTTGCGGTGCTTTACCCGACCTTCATCATGGTGATGTCGGGTTTCAAGAGCAATGCCGAGATATTTTCAAGCCCGTTCGCCCTGCCCAAGGCCTGGAGCCTGGACAATTACAAGGTGATCTGGACCACCACCGACGTGCCGCGTTACCTGGTGAACTCGGCCATCGTCACGGTGATCTCGGTGGTGTTCCTGCTCGTGACGGGC
>JALSRF010000017.1 GCA_026984895.1 Paracoccaceae bacterium | reverse complement strand
GTTTCAAAGCACACAGTACGTTCACCAGCTTCATCTGCTCGACCGTTTCGCATTTTGCCTCGCGCAGGCGGGGGCTGGCGAAGACGAGCGCCAGCGCCTTGGCGCGGGAGATGGCAACGTTGATGCCGTTGGTGGAATAGAGAAACTCCAGCCCGCGCGGGATCTCTTCTGCCGAGCTTGCCGTCATCGAAACCAGACAGACCGGTGCCTCTTGCCCTTGAAACTTGTCCACCGTACCCACGCGGATGCCGGCAGGCAGCGCCGCGCGCAAGGCGTTCACCTGCGCGTTGTAGGGGGCGACGACGATGATGTCGTCCTCGTGCATGGGCCGGGTGGTGCCGTCCTTGTCGGTCCATTGGCCCGTCAGCAGGTCGCGTGCCGCTTGAGCGATGGCGTTCACTTCCTCGCGCGCCACCTGCGCGTTGCCTTCGTGTTCCACGGGCACGAGGAATGCCCCTGTGGGTGGATAGGGAGTGCCTGTCACGGCCTGCCGCGCGGTATCCGGGTGGCTGGCAAGCCGCCCCTCATAGACCTGATCCGAGATGAACCGGCAGATCGCCGGGTGCATCCGCCGGGTGACGGGAAGGAAAATACCCCGATCCGGCGGAACGGTGGCATGTTCGCCCAGCATCCATTCGAGGCAGGAGAGGTTCGCGGGTTCGGGATGCGCGCCCTGGATCACCTGCGGCAATTGCCGGGGGTCGCCCACCAGCACGATGTTCCTTGCCGCACGCCCCATCGCCGCCATATTGGCCAACCCCACCTGTCCGGCTTCGTCCACGAACACTCGAGCCGCAGCCGGACGGCAGCCTGATCCTGCGCTTCTTTGCTGCGGGCTGGCTGGAAATGGCATGGCACCTCTACCAATGGGGCGACAAGGTGGAGGTGCTGGCGCCCGAGGGCCTGCGCAAGCTGGTCGAGGGCTACCAGAGGTCGGATTTCAACGCGCTCCCCTGACGTTTTGCCAACGAGGACATTGCCATGAAAAATGATCTTGACCACGCGACGCTCAAAGACAAACAACGTGCCATCCGCGCGGGCTTCATGGATCATCAGGAAGGCATTCTCGGGCATCACCACCTCATCGCCTGCCATGGCGATATAGGAGGCGGCCGAGGCGGCAATGCCGTCGATGCTCACCGTCACCGGGCCTTCGTGGCGCTTCAGCGCGTTGTAGATGGCCACCGCATCGAACACCGAGCCGCCGGGGCTGTTGAGGCGCAGGGTCAGCGCCGCATCGCCCGGCAGCTTGCCGAGCTCCGCGATGAAGTCCTTGGCGGAGACGCCGTAGGCGCCGATCTCGTCATGGATCGAAAGCTCCGCGCCCTCGGCGGTGGCGCGGATATTGTACCATCTGTTCATGGTGGTCCTCCTGTTTAATTTCGATTGGTCATTGACGTACGCATTTGCACGACCAAGAGTCCCTGACAGACGCTTTCGAAAGCAGCCTCGCGGTCTTCTGTGCTCAGAGCGTTGCCAATATGACGGGTTTCCCGTACTTTCTTAGAGAAACCGAGGGTGTTCTTGTGCGTGAATTTATGAGACGAGAATTGGCGCACTGGCGGGATGAAGTGCCCGAACCTTGGCGAGAAATTTTCGGGGACGCCGAGCTATGTTTTGCGGGGATACCTGACGAGATAGTCGCCCCCGATCACGTCTTTCCTCTTCCACACCGAAACGGGAGAAGACACCTCCTTCGACCCTTTGATGGTATTGCCCCGGTCGATGTACGTGTGATTCTAATCGGGCAAGATCCCTATCCAGACGAACACCGCGCGACTGGGCGCGCGTTTGAGGACGGGATTGCCGTGCAGTTGTCTGAAACTGATAGACCCAGCCTTAGGCAGATTGTGAAATCCTGTTTTGCGGCTTGCCAAGATCGAGTCGAAGCGGTCCGACCGCTCGAATGGGCAGAAATTGATCGATTTATTCTGCCCAATACGGTTGATTATTTCGATGATTTATCGCGGCAAGGCGTGCTCTGCCTCAATGCGGCTTGGACATTCACTGATCGCAGCCCCCCACATCTGAATGCCAACCTACGGTTGTGGAGACCGATCATGTGCACCCTGATTGAAATGTTGCTTCGGGCCAATCAAAACCGCGTGGTTCTGACACTTGGAGCCAAAGCACGCAAACTTGCTGATGGCATTCCCGGGGTCGATGAAGCAAACTGGGTTTGCGCAGTCCATCCCCAGGCACGTGGTCAGGCATGGGCAAACCAACCGAATCCCTTCGTGAACGTCAATAATGCGCTTAACCGGATAGGGCAGCCACAGGTGTGCTGGATGCCGGGGCTACGAGAGCATGAACCGGATCAATAACTGGCAGCATTCAGAACGAATCACTGTTTCGAATTTGAGCGCAGATCGAATAGCGGGATTTCGCGCTTTGAGTCCCTATTGGTTTGATTGTTTCGGCGATTGCTTAGAATCAGCCTGTTGTTGCTGTGTTGCCGATGCACCCTGCCTCTCGCCTGGGCCCCTGCCGTAGCTCAGCCCCAGCTCGGTCGCGCGGGCCGCATCGGCGGCATTCTCGCGGTCGATCTCCTCGATGTCGTAACCGGTGGCCTCCACCGCCTTGCGCCGCGACATCAGCCCCGCCTCGATCGCCAGCAGCTGCGCCTGGATGTCCTTCAGCGGATCCACCCAGTCCCAGCGCGGCGGGATCCAGTGCACGGCCCGGGCAAGGTTCATGTCGGGCAACTTGAGTGCTCCGGCCAGCACCGCCGTTTCCAGCCAGCGTTCCCAGATGGGCCGGCAAAGCTGATGCGCGATCACCCCGTGCTGCAGCTGGCTGAAGCGGCGGCGGAACTCGACGAGCTCGGCGCGCAGGCTCGAGTAGTTGGCTTGCCGCACGTCGCCGGTGACCAGGTGATAGGGCAGCCCCAGCGCGGCCGAGATCGCCAGAAGCGTGCGGTACTGGAACGCCTCGTAGCCACCGCCCACATCGGCAGGGCTCGAGAACTTCACGTCCTCGCCGGGAAGCAGCACCTGCAGGGTGCCGGGTTCCAGGCTGGCAATGCCTGTGCCGTCCTCCGCATCCTCGACCGCACCCATCAGTTGTTCTTCGGGGGCGGCCTTGGTGATAAAGCCTGCGAACATCGCCGCGGTCTTCTTGCGGTCAAGCTCGGCATCGTCGTACTGGTCGAGCAGGAACAGCCGCACCATGGCAGGTGCCACATGCGGCAGGCCCCTGATCTGGCCCGCGTCCAGCGGGCGGTAGATGTGGAGCACGTCCTCGGCCGGAACCCGGGTGGTTTCGGGCAGGACGTCGCCCCTGTCGGTGCTGTCCCCCGGATGGCGGCGGCGAAAGTGGTAGGCCACACGCCGGCCGATCTTGTCGAACTCGATCCCGCAGCGGATCACGTTGCCGTTCGGAGCCACCTCCGTCTTGTCAAACGGCAGCATCTCGGCCTGCAGCAACTGGCATTGCAGGGGCACGCGCAGGCCATCCTCGGGCCGGCGGGGCCGCAGCCGCACGAAGCATTCGCCGGCGACGAACATCTCGCGCGCGACCATCGCCTGCAGCCCGTAGAAGTCGGTGAGCCCGTCGGCATCCGCCTCGTCGGTCCAGGCGAGCCACAGGCGCTGAACACGATCCCGCAGTTCCCCGTCCTCCAGCAGCGACGAGGGCTTGATGCCGTCGCCCACCAGGTTGGCGGCCCAGGCCTCGCAGGCGTTCGCCGCATAGCCGTTGGTGACCACCAGTTCCCGCGATCTCGCCAGCAGACGCGGCCCACCGACCGAGACAAGAGAGTTGATGTTCTCGAGCGGCGGCTGCCATCCCCGCAGCCGGCGCCGCGCCATGGCGCCTTCGAGGCGCGCACGCACCCCCGCGGCCTTGCCGGGTTTGCGGCGGCGCAGGGCATCAAGCAACCCCATCCCTTACAGCCCCTTGGTCGTGGTCACCCGCAGATGCCGGATCACCCGCCGCCCCTCGGCCGCCGCGATCTCGCGCTCCAGCTGCTCGATCGCCCGGTCGATCTCGGCAAGGCTGCGGTACTCCACCGTCTTGCCCTCATAGCTCACCCGCGCCACGCCCGAGGACCGCGAGGCCAGGAGTGCCTCGCGGCGGGTTTGCAGTTCCGTCAGTGTTGGCATGGATCACCCCATGTAGTTCGAGCGCACGGCTCGTCGCCGTCGCGGTGCCGGGCGGGCGGGTCGGTGCAGCGCCCCACCGGGTTCGCTGTTCCCGGCCGGTACCGCCACCTGCCGTTCCAGTTCCGTCCATTGCGCTTCGCCCCACCGGTCCGCCCCGGCAATCCAGGCGGCTGCACGGGCGTAAACGCGGGCGTCGAGCGCCTCGTTGCGTTCCCGCAGCTTCTGCCATTCGAGCTTCACAAAGCCGCGCTTGTTCTTCACCGTCACAAGCTGCTCGGCGACCAGCTGCTTGAGCCATTCGCTGTCGGCCCAGCCCGGCAGGTGGATGGTGCCGGGCGGGTGTGTGGCGCCAGCCTTGATTTCTTCCTTGGTCGGCCGCTCCTGCCGCAGAAAGCGATAGGTCTCGGCCTTGAAGGTCGACACCGCCACCGTCCACAGACGCGCGCCCCGGCGCAGGCGCTTGCCCCCGACAGTCGCATCCACGTAGGTCGGCCCCGAGACCGGGCTTGCCCGGTTGAACCCTTCGACACCCTTCACCGGCGCCACCTGGGCAAATCCCACGGCCCGCGCCCAGGCATAGACGGCCGAGGTCTCGAAGCCGGTGTCGATCGCCAGCCGCGCTATGGTCAGGTGCGCACCACTTGCGTGGCGCCAGGTCCGGCCCAGAAGATCGGTGAGCCCCCGCCAGCAAGTGGGATCACCCGGCCCGCCCTCGATCACCAGATGGTCGATCAGCCAGCTTTCCAGGCTCCGCCCCCAGGCCCAGACATCGACCTCGATCCGGTCCTTCTGCACATCGGCCCCAGCCGTCAGAAACAGGCCGCCTGCAGGGACGACGCCCGACTTCCAGCGCTCGCGGCGGTCATGGAGCCGCTGCCAGTCGGGTGCCTCGCCGGTTTCGACCCATGTCTCGCCAAGGATCGTGTTGCGGAACGCCTTGATTGCCTCGTCCGACCCTTGGGCCGCCTCCCATGCGCGCACGATCCGCTCCCAGCTCAGCCAGCCGATGGGCGAATAGAGCGCCGAGAGGTGGTAGCCCACGGTGTTCGGATCGGCCGCCTCGGCCGTCGGGCGCCATTCGCCCGCTTCCAGCATGGCCGTCTTGTGGTGCTCGGCGATGGCCTGTTCGCAGCCTTCGCAGTGATACTCCGCCGTTTCCGGCCGGCCCTTCTGCCAGCGCAGCCGCTCGAACTTCAGCCACTGCATCTGACCGCAATGCGGGCATGGCACGAAGTACCTGCGCTGGTCGCTGGCTTCGAACTCCCGCTCGATGCGCGACAGCCCCCGAATTGTCGGTGTCGAGACCAGGAACACCTTGCGCCTGTGCGCGAAGGTCAGCGAGCGCGCCTCGGCCAGCGTGACCGGATCGCCTTCCTCGTCGGCCGATGCGGGATAGGCATCGACCTCATCGAGAAAGATGTAGCGCGCGGGCGTCGAGCGGAGACCCACCGCCGAGTTTGCCCCGGTCATGATCAGGATGCCCCCCGCGAATTCCTTGGACAGCATGGTGTTGCCCGCGTCGCGCGAGCGCGCCGGTTTGACCCGCTCCCGCAACTCCGGGCTTTCGTCGATCAG
>JALSRF010000016.1 GCA_026984895.1 Paracoccaceae bacterium | reverse complement strand
GACATCGGGCAGAAAATGCATCTCGATCTTGATCAGCCCGTCGCCCTGGCAGGCTTCGCAGCGCCCGCCCTTGACGTTGAAGCTGAACCGCCCCGGCTTGTAGCCACGGGTTTTCGATTCGGGCAGCCCGGCGAACCAGTCGCGGATCGGGGTAAAGGCGCCGGTATAGGTGGCCGGGTTGGAACGCGGCGTGCGCCCGATCGGGCGCTGGTCGATGTCGATCACCTTGTCGAGGTGCTCCAGCCCCGTGATCGCCTCGCAGGGCGCCGGGGTCTGGCGCGCGCCGTTGAGCCGCATGGACGCGGTCCTGAACAGGGTTTCGATGGTCAGGGTCGATTTGCCGCCGCCCGAAACACCGGTGACGCAAGTGAACTTTGCCAGCGGGAAATCCACTGTCACATCCTTCAGGTTGTTCCCGGATGCCTTTGATACCGTTATCGTTTTCCCGTTTCCGGCCCGGCGTTTCGCCGGCACGGCAATCGCGCGCGCACCGCTCAGGTACTGACCGGTCAGCGACGCAGGCTCTGCCGCGATTTCCTCGGGCGTTCCATGCGCCACCACCTGGCCGCCATGCACCCCGGCGCCGGGGCCGATATCGAAGACGTAATCGGCGCTGCGGATCGCCTCCTCGTCATGCTCGACCACGATCACCGTGTTGCCCTGGTCGCGCAGGTTCTTCAGCGTTTCCAGCAGGCGGCCGTTGTCGCGCTGGTGCAGCCCGATCGAAGGTTCGTCCAGCACATAGAGCACCCCGGTCAGCCCCGAGCCGATCTGGCTGGCGAGGCGAATACGCTGGCTTTCGCCGCCCGAAAGCGTGCCGGCGGCGCGCGACAGCGTCAGGTATTCCAGTCCGACATTGTTAAGGAAACCAAGACGTTCGCGGATTTCCTTGAGAATCGCGGCGGCGATCTCGTTCTTCTGCTTCGACAGGCTTTCGGGCACCGCTTCGCACCAGTCGAAGGCCTCGCGAATGGACATTTCCACCACCTGGCCGATGTGCCGGTCGGCGATCTTCACCGCCAGCGCCGCCTGGTTCAGCCGGTAGCCGCCGCAGGCAGCACAAGGGCGGTTGTTCTGGTAGCGTTCGAATTCCTCGCGCACCCAGGCCGAATCGGTTTCGCGGTAGCGCCGCTCCATGTTGGGAATGACGCCCTCGAAGCTGCGCATCACCTCGTAGACGCGCCCGCCATCGTCGTAGCGGAACCTGATCTCCTCCTCTCCCGAGCCATAAAGGAACACCTGGCGCACCTTTTCCGGCAGGTCCTTCCAGCGGGTGTCGCGGGCAAAACCGTAGTGGCGCGCCATCGCCTCGATGGTCTGCCGGAAATAGGGCGACTTGCCCTTGCGCCAGGGCGCCAGCGCGCCTTCGTAGATCGGCAGGGTCTTGTCGGGCACCACCAGGTTTTCGTCGAAGTAAAGCTCGACCCCCAGCCCGTCGCACGCCGGGCAGGCGCCGAACGGCGCGTTGAAGGAAAACAGCCGCGGCTCGATTTCCGGGATGGTGAAGCCCGAGACCGGGCAGGCGAATTTCTCGGAAAAGGTGACCCGTTCGGGCTCTCCCTCTGCCGGGGCGGTTTCGAGAATCGCGATGCCGTCGGCCAGGTCCAGCGCCGTGCGCAAGCTGTCGGCCAGGCGCGTTTCCAGCCCCGCGCGCACCACGATCCGGTCCACCACCACGTCGATGTCGTGGCGGAACTTCCTGTCGAGCTTCGGCGCGTCTTCGATCTCGTAAAAGGCGCCGTCCACCTTGACGCGCTGAAACCCCTGCTTGCGCAGTTCCAACAGTTCCTTGCGGTATTCGCCCTTGCGGTCGCGCACGATCGGGGCCAGCAGATAGGCGCGCGTGCCCTCCTCCAGCGCCATGATCCGGTCCACCATGTCCTGCACCTGCTGGGCTTCGATCGGCTTGCCGGTGGCCGGCGAATAGGGCGTGCCGGCGCGCGCGAACAACAGCCGCAGGTAGTCGTAGATCTCGGTCACCGTGCCGACGGTAGAGCGCGGGTTCTTCGAGGTGGTCTTCTGCTCGATGGAAATCGCCGGGGACAGGCCGCTGATATGGTCCACGTCCGGCTTTTCCATCATGTCGAGGAACTGGCGCGCATAGGCCGAAAGCGATTCGACATAGCGGCGCTGGCCTTCGGCATAGATCGTGTCGAAAGCCAGGCTGGACTTGCCCGAGCCGCTGAGCCCGGTGATCACCACCAGTTCGTTGCGCGGGATGTCCACGTCGATGTTCCTGAGGTTGTGTTCGCGCGCCCCGCGCACCTCGATGTTCTTCAACTCGGCCATGCCTGCACCCCGGCGTTCCTGCAACGCTTCCCTGATAGGCGATCCGGGCGGAATCGCCAACCCGAAAACGAGAACATAAGAAGAACTTTTGTCGCGGCCCGGTGGCCGCTGCCCCGCAACGCCCGGCGCGCTCCGGCCGTTGATTCATGAAACATGAATGGAATCGGGGCATTGTCGGCTTCGGCGCCGGGCGCACCGGCATCTGACCACGCGGCAAGACGCAGGGGGTTGTCATATTCTTTTTTTTGAATATATATGCCGCCAATCCCGGCAACCGGGTAGATGATCAACGCAACACGCGAACAGGAAAGTGACATGCTGAATTTCTTGAGAACCCGCCCGGCCCAGGGCCAGGGTGCACAGATGACCCCGGCCGAGGCCATCAAGGGCGCGCAGGCAGGCGATGTGACCGTCATCGACGTGCGCGACGTCAACGAGGTGTCGATGACCGGAAAGGCCCGGGGCGCCATTCACATCCCGCTGATGATGCTGCGTTTCCAGGCCGACCCGCGCCACCCCGACTTTCACCCGGACCTGGACACCTCGAAACCGGTCGCGGTCTACTGCGCCAGCGGCGCGCGTTCGCAAATGGCCACGCAGATGCTCAGGCAGATGGGCTTCGAAAGCGTGCACAACATCGGCGGCCTCTCTCACTGGAGCGCGGCCGGCGGCGAGATCGAGCGCTGAGCCACAGCCGCACGCCCCCCGGGGCAGCCTGACGAACAGCCCACCGAACAGCCCCGGACCGGCCGTCCGGGGCTGTTTTTCGGACGGCGCCTCAGGCGTAGCTTACCACCTCGTATTCCACCCCGTCGCCATCGTGAAAATAGAACCGCCGCCCCGGCGCGTAGTCGGCGTGGCTGTGCGGGCTCAGCCCGGCCGCGCGCACCCGCGCCTCGCAGGCCTCCAGGTCCGCGACCACCACGCCCACATGGTTCAGCCCGCCAAGCTGCGCATAGTTGTCCTGGGGCGGGGTCGGCCTGCCCGCGGGCCCGGAATAGAGCGCAAGATAGTCGTCCCCGCTGCCCACATGCACGGTATATCCGCCCGAAATGGCCGCCCCCTCCCAGCGAATCCGCCACGCGAACAGGGCGCACAGCATGTCTGCCGTCGCCTTCGGATCGCTGACGGTGAAATTCACATGCTCGATCTTCCCGAAATCCATGATGTTTCCTTTCCGGTTGAAAAAACGTCGAATCACTTGTAATTCCTCAAGTAAGGTTGAGGTCAACAGCCAGAAAGGGAATGGCAGGATGGCGGGGCGCGCGAGGCAGCAGGGCATTTCCATCGGACAGCTGGCCAGGCGCACCGGCCTTTCGGTTTCGGCCATCCGTTTCTACGAGGAAAAGGGCCTGGTCCACCCCGAGCGCAACGCCGGCGGGCAGCGTCGATACGCCGGCGGCGACATCCGGCGCCTGTCCTTCGTCATGATTTCGCAGCAACTGGGGTTTTCGCTGGCGCGAATCGCGGCCCTGCTGGACGACCTGCCCCGGGGGCGTCCGCCGACGCGCGCCGACTGGGCGCGAATCAGCCGTCGCTTCCGCGCCGATATCGATACGCGGATCGAACGCCTTTCGGCCCTGCGCGACCGGCTTGACGGGTGCATCGGCTGCGGGTGCCTGTCACTGAAGGCCTGTGCGCTCTACAATGCGCGCGACCGCGCGCGCGCGCTCGGCTCCGGGCCGCGCTATCTGCTGGGCGATCAGCCTGCGTGATCGGCAACATGGCACGCAGATGCCCCGCACACGGGCATTTGAGTTGATTGTGAACTGGCGATCGACGATCGCTTGGGGGCGCAATTGGGCGCATTTGACCTTGAGAAACCAAAAAACTGGGGACAGACAATGACCATGATCAAGACGATTGCCGGCCTTTCGGCCCTGCTTGCGCTGATGGCCTGCGAGCCGAAGGCAATGGGCGACAAGGCCATGGGCCACGGCGATTCGATGGCCAGCGGCGCCATGTCGGGCGACAAGATGATGAGCAACGGCGGCTAGACAGAACCCGGCCGGCTCGTCTTTCGTCGGGCCGGCCGACCGGCCGCCGGCGCCCCCTCACGGCACCTCCCCTCACGGCACCTCCGCTGACGGCACGCCGCACTGACGGCGCCCTGCGCCAACCGAACCCTGGCCAACCGAACCCTGCGCTTGTGCCGCCTTTCCTCGGCGCAAACCCTTCCCCCCCTTGCAGGGCGCGCCGGCGCGTGTCTTAGTCGCGCGGATGAACCACGACGATCTGAACCACTGGTCCCGGCGCGCGGCCGACTGGGCGCGTGACTACCACAGAACCCTGCGCAAACGCCCGGTGCGCGCGCAGCTGCGCCCCGGCGATGTGCGCGCCCGTCTGCCCGGCGCGCCGCCCGAAACGGCCGAGCCGATGGAACGGATCTTCGCCGATTTCGAAGCCATCGTTCCGGGCGCCATGACCCACTGGCAACACCCGCGCTTTTTCGCCTATTTTCCGGCCAACGCGGCCCCCGCCTCGATGCTGGCCGAGCAGCTTGCAAACGCGCTGGCCGCGCAGGCGATGCTCTGGCAGACGGCGCCGGCGGCAACCGAGATCGAACAGGTGATGGTCGTCTGGCTGCGCGAGGCGCTGGGACTGGCCAGCCATTTCACCGGCACCATCCACGACAGCGCGACCACCGCAACGCTGTGCGCCGTTCTGACCATGCGCGAACGCGCGCTTGGCTGGCGGGGCAACGAATCGGGGCTTGCCGGGCAGCCGGAACTGCGCATCTACGCGTCCAGCCAGACCCATTCCTCGGTGGACAAGGCGGTGCGCCTTGCCGGCATCGGGCAGGAAAACCTGGTCAAGGTGGCAACCGACCCGACCCTGGCGATGGACCCGGCACAGCTGCAGGCGGCAATCCGCCGCGACCTGGCGGCGGAACGGCGCCCGGCGGGCGTGGTGCTGTGCACCGGGGGGACCTCGGTGGGGGCGATGGACCGGCTGGCGCCGTGCATCGAGATCGCCCGCGCCCACGACCTTTACGTCCATGTCGATGCCGCCTGGGCCGGCGCGGCGATGATCTGCCCGGAGTTCCGCCCCCTGTGGGCGGGCGCGGACCGGGCCGACAGCATCGTTTTCAACCCGCACAAGTGGCTGGGAATGCAGTTCGACTGTTCGGTTCAGTTCCTGGCCGACCCCGCCCCGCAGCTGCGCACGCTGGGCCTGCGCCCCGACTACCTGGAGACCCCGGGGCAGGACGAGGCGACCGATTTCAACGAATGGACAGTGCCGCTGGGGCGCCGGTTCCGGGCGCTGAAGATCTGGTTCGTGCTGCGCGCCTACGGGCTGGAAGGGCTGCGCGCGCGCATCCGCAACCATGTCGCCTGGGCGCGCGAACTGGCCGAGGCCATCGACGCCATTGCGGGCATCGAGATCACCACCCGCCCGCGCCTGT
>JALSRF010000015.1 GCA_026984895.1 Paracoccaceae bacterium | reverse complement strand
TCCTTCCCGATCCCCGAGGTGATCCGCGGCATCAACTCGGCCTATATCCACGCCAGGAAGGTCAACCCGGATGTGGAGTTCTCGGTGGTCTGGGTCTACACTTGGTTCGACCCGGCGAAAGAGGCCGACGCCACCAAGGCGCTGATCGAGCAGGGCGCCGACGTGATCCTGCAGCACACCGATTCCAAGGCCCCCCAGGCAGCCGCCGAGAAGGCCGGCAATGTCTATACCTTCGGCCAGGCTTCGGACATGAGCGAATATGCCCCCAAGCCGCGCCTGTCCTCGATCATCGACAACTGGGCGCCCTACTACATCGAGCGCACCAAGGCGGTCATGGACGGCACCTGGACCAGCGTCAGCACCTGGAACGGGATCGGCAAGGGCATGGTGAAGATCGGCGAGATCTCCAGCGCCGTGCCCGCCGATGTCAAGGCCGAGGCCGAAGCGATGCGCGATGCCATCGGCTCGGGCGCCTACCACCCGTTCACCGGCCCGCTGAACAAGCAGGACGGCTCGGCCTGGCTGGCCGCGGGCGAAACCGCCGACGATGGCACCCTGGCGGGGATGAATTTCTACGTCGAAGGGCTGAAAGGCGACATCCCGAGCTGACGAGGCCTCCACGACCAGGAATCTTGAACAGGCCCGGATCGCATCCGGGCCTGTCGCTTGATCCCGGCCGTGACAGGGCGGATGCAAACCGGGCGCGCCCCCGACGAAAAATGGGCACCAGGGCGGGAGGCCCGTCTCATGCAAGACTTTCTGGTGATCGGCGGCGGCATCGCCGGGGTCAGCGTCGCGGCCCGGCTGTCGCATCTGGGCACGGTCACGCTTCTGGAGGCCGAAGAGGGCCTTGGCTATCACGCCTCGGGGCGTTCGGCGGCGATGTTCGTGGAAACCTACGGGCCGCCTTCGACCCTTGCGTTGAACCGCGCCAGCCGCGCCCATCTTGAAGGCGCCCACGGCGGCGTGCTGTCGCCACGCGGGGTGCTGCTGGTGGGCACACGGGCCAATCGCGCGGCCTTCGAACGCGACATGGCGGAAATGTCGATGCGCCCGATACCGCTTGAGCAGGGGCTGGAGATGGTGCCGGGGCTGGACCCGGGGGCGCTCACGCAGCTTGGCTATCTGCGCGAGGCGCTGGATATCGATACCGACCTGCTGATCCAGAATTTCGCCCGCGAACTGCGCGCCAATGGCGGCAAGCTGCGAACCGGCGAAAGGGTCGGCGCCATCACAAGGACGACGCGCGGCTGGGAGGCGCGCACCGGCGCACGCGCGTTCACGGCGCGCATGCTGGTGAATGCCGCCGGGGCCTGGGCCGACGAACTGGCCGAAATGGCGGGGATCGGCCGCTTCGGCTTCACCGCATACCGTCGCTCGGTCGCACGCATCCCGGCCCCCGGCGGACGTGACGTGGCCGGTTGGCCGATGCTTCTTGGCGCCGGCGAACAGTGGTATGCGAAACCCGATGCCGGTTGCCTTCTGGTGTCGCCGGCCGATGCCACCCCGGCTGTTCCCCATGACGCCTGGCCCGAAGACGAGACCCTGGCCGAGGGGATCGCGCGTTATGAAGAGGTCATGCGCGAAGGCGTCACCCGCCTGGTGGGAAGCTGGGCCGGGCTGCGCACCTTTGCGCCCGATGGTGCCCTGGTGCTGGGCCCGGACCCGCGCGAAAGCACTTTCATATGGATGGCGGGGCAAGGGGGCTACGGTTTTCAGACCGCGCCCGCGGCCAGCCAGCTTGTGGCCGACCTGGTGGCCGGACGCCAGAGCGCGCTGGAGGCCCCGGTGATTGCCGCGTTGTCGCCGGCGCGCCTTGTCTGACCGGCGGCCGAAACCGAGGCGCGCGCAACGCCCCGCGCACAATGCCCCGCGCACAACGCCGCTCGGGCAGTGCCCGGCCGAAACGCGGCCCGCAAACCGCGGGCGGCCGGTCGCAAACGCCCAGCGGCCACGGGCCGCGGGGACGACGGCCCCGGGGGCTGCCAACCCGGCCGCCGGCCCGGCCGGCCGGCATCCGCGCCCCCGAAGGGGCCTGTCGGGCGAAATCAGGGCGTGCCGGGTGACAGCCGCGCATTGCTGACCAGCTTGTAGCCCACGCGCGCACAGCTTTCGGGGGCACTGTCCATGTCCGGGAACAGGCGCTGGACTTCCTCGGCAAGGCAGGGGGCGATCTGGCGCTGCGAACAGGGCGAGACGTGAAAGCTTTCCACCGCCAGCCCATTGGCGCAAAACACCTGGTGGGTGGCAAAAACGATGGTGTAGAAGCGCAACGGCCGTCTTGCCGCCTCGGGGCTTACCGGGCCGGCGCCGCTGGCCAGATCGCCGATCTCGACAAGGCAGCTGACACAGCCTTGCGCGCCGTCAAGAAGGTAGCCGGGCAGCAGCACCTTGTGATCGGGGGCGATGCGCAGCCGTTCGAGCGGCAGCGCCACCCCGAAGGCCTGCGCCTCGATACAGACCGGGGCCAGGCCCGGGTCGGCCTGCATCAGCGTGCCCGACACCTCGCGGCACCAGATCGCCAGCACCGGCTGAAGCCCGCCGTCGCGGGTGGCCACCCTGTCGCCGGGGCGCAGCCGTTCGACCGGGCGCGGCCCGTCGGGCGTTCGCACCAGCGCCCCTTCGCCGATACCGCCGGGAAAGGCATGCGCATCGTGCGCGACCACGTCAGCCTTGCGAAAAAACGTCATCACCCCTCCGGTTTGCAACACGGCCTGCCCCGCCTGAGCCGGGTGTGCCCGAAAAACCTGAGCGAAGCCTTAACGCGGGCCCCTGCGCCCGGGCGAAAATGTTTCGACTTGCGCGGATCCGCCGCTGGCCTGCCTCCGGGCGGGTTTGTCAGCCGTCGATGCGGATACGCGCGTTCTTCGGGTCATAGGGGCTGTCTTCGCATACCTCGGCCTGCCACAGCCGGTCGAACATCCTGACCTTCAGCTTCTGGCCGGGTTCGGCCAGATCGGGGCGCACATAGCCCATGCCGACGGATTTGCCGAAATGCACCGAGTAGCCGCCCGAGGTCAGCCGCCCCACCCTTTCGCCCTCGTGATACAGCGCCTCGCGCCCCCATGGGTCGGCGTCTTCGGGGCCGTCGATCAGCACGGTGACGCATTTGCTGCGGATGCCGGTGGCCAGCATCGCCTCCTTGCCGCGGAACTCCTTGTCCAGGTCCACGAACCGGTCCAGCCCGGCCTCGAGCGGGGTGGCGTCGCGGCCCAGTTCGTTGCCGAAGGCGCGATAGCTCTTTTCCTGGCGCAGCCAGTTCTGCGCCCGCGCGCCCACCAGTTTCATCCCGTGCTTTTCGCCCGCTTCGACCAGTCGATCCCACAGGTAGTTCTGCATCTCGATCGGGTGGTGCAATTCCCAGCCCAGTTCGCCGGTATAGGCCACGCGCACCGCCCATGCGGGGCACATGCCCAGTTCCATCTTCTGCATCGAAAGCCAGGGAAAGCGCCTGTTGGACAGCGCGCTCTGCGGGTCGGGATCGCGGATCAGCGCGCGCAGGATGTCGCGGCTGCGCGGACCGGCCAGCGCGAAAACGCCCCACTGGGTGGTCACGTCCTGCAGGTTGATGCGGCCGAACGCGGGCTCCTTGTCGGCGATGGCCTTCTTCAGGTAGTCGGCGTCATAGGCCGCCCAGGCGCCGGCGGAAATCAGGATGTAGAAATCCTCTTGCGGGCGGAAGATGGTGTATTCGCTGCGCGTGGTGCCGGCATCCGTCAGCGCGTAGGTCAGGTTGATGCGCCCGACGCGCGGCAGCCTGTTGGTGGTGAACCAGTCGAGAAAAGCGGTCGCCCCCGGCCCGCTGAGCCTATGCTTGGCAAAGGCCGTGGCGTCGATCAGCCCCGCGGTTTCGCGGATCGCGCGGGCCTCGTCGCGGGCATGTTTCCACCAGCCGCCGCGCCGGAAGCTTCGCGCCTTTTCGTCGAAATCCGCCGGCGCGTCCGGCGGCCCGTAGTAGTTCGGCCGCTCCCAGCCGTTGACCTGCCCGAACCGGGCGCCGGCCGCCTTTTGCCGGTCGTAGGCGGGCGAGGTGCGCAAGGGCCGGCAGGCGGGGCGCTCTTCGTCCGGGTGGTGCAGGATGTAGACGTGCTCGTAGCATTCCTCGTTCTTCTTCACGGCGTATTCGGTGGTCATCCAGTCGCCGTAGCGTTTCGGATCCAGGCTGGCCATGTCGATCTCGGCTTCGCCCTCGGTCATCATCTGGGCCAGGTAATAACCGGTGCCGCCGGCCGCGGTGATGCCGAAGCTGAAGCCCTCGGCCAGCCACATGTTGCGCAGCCCGGGCGCCGGGCCGACCAGCGGGTTGCCGTCGGGGGTGTAGCAGATGGGCCCGTTGAAATCGTCCTTCAGGCCAGAGTTTTCGCAGGACGGGATGCGATGGATCATCGCCATGTACTGCGCCTCGATCCGCTCCAGATCGAGCGGGAACAGGTCGGCGCGAAAACTGTCGGGCACGCCGTATTCGAACCGCGCGGGGGCGCCCTTTTCGTAGACCCCGAGGATCCAGCCGCCGCGTTCCTCGCGCACATAGGACTGCGCGTCGGCATCGCGGATCACCGGGTGTTCGGGATGCGTCTTGCGCCATTCGACCAGCGCCGGGTCCTCGTCCATCACGATATACTGGTGCTCGACCGGGATCGCCGGGATCTTCAGGCCCAAGAGCCGCGCGGTGCGCTGCGCATGGTTGCCGGTGGCGGTGACCACATGTTCGGCGGTGATCACCACCTGCTCGTCGCCGCACACCAGGTTGCCGCCCTTTTCCACCATCTGCGTGCATCTCACCCGCCATTCCGATCCGGTCCACTCAAAGGCGTCGGCCTGCCAGCGGCGTTCGATCGCGCAGCCGTGCTGGCGCGCGCCCCTGGCCATGGCCTGGGTCACGTCGGCCGGGTTGATGTAGCCGTCGGTCGGGTGATACAGCGCGCCTTCCAGGTCGTCAGTGCGGATCAGCGGCCAGCGCTCGCGTATCTGCGCCGGGCTCAGCCATTCATACGGGATGCCGACGGTTTCGGCGGTGCTGGCGTAAAGCATGAATTCGTCCATGCGCGCACGCGTCTGCGCCATGCGCAGGTTGCCGACCACCGAAAACCCTGCGTTCAGGCCGGTTTCCGCCTCGAGCCGCTTGTAGAAATCGACCGAGTATTCGTGGATATGGCTGGTGGCGTAGCCCATGTTGAACAGCGGCAGCAGGCCGGCGGCGTGCCAGGTGGACCCCGCGGTCAGTTCGTCGCGTTCCAGCAGCATGGTGTCCCAGCCGGCGCGGGCCAGGTGATAGCCGATCGAAGCGCCCACCGCGCCGCCGCCGATGATCAGTGCCTTGACATGGGTTTTCATGAGACTCGCTCCCGCAGGTTTCCTTGTCCGCAGGATGGCGAATTGGTCGCGAAAGGGAAAGTGGCAGCCGACCGATGAAGGTGCGAAAGCGACAGCCGGCCGGCCAGCGGCGACGCCGGCGCCCCGCAACGCCGGCCAGCCCGCCGCGCAAGCCCCCCGGCGACATCGCGCCCTCCGGCCGGCGGAACCGGACCTTGCAGGCAGAAACCGGCACGATACACTCCCATCTGTCCGGTGCGTGCCCGGGCCCGCACCGTTGCCGGCAAGATCCGGGCGGCGAAGCGCGCGGCCACCTGAGGGGGAACCATGGTGTTTGACTATGTCATCGTCGGCGGCGGTTCGGCCGGCTCGGCCCTGGCCGCGCGGCTGAGCGAGGATC
>JALSRF010000014.1 GCA_026984895.1 Paracoccaceae bacterium | reverse complement strand
GCGATGTTTTCCGCCGATCCGGGGGGGGCGCGTTTCGAACCCTATCGCACCGCGTCGCTGTTCGGGGACTTCGCCGCCGGGGCGACGCACCGCTTTGGCGGCCCGGATGCCGAACTGGCCCTGCTGACGCCCGGGCGCGGGGGGCGGAATTTCGGCGTTTCCCTTTCGGTCCCTCTGGCGCGCGCGGCCGACGGGTCGCGCTTCCGGCTGGGGTTCGCGGCGCTTCACGAGGCCGACGGGCTGGCGGGGATCAGGTCCCTGGTGCCCGGCGAAAAGCTGTCCTCGGACCATGCCGCGGCGCTGTGGGGCTGGGATGTGCCGGTCTCCGACAGCGCGACCTTTTCGCTTTCGGGAAGCATCGGTGCCGGCGCGCCGGCGGGCGGGCCGCGCGACATGGCCTTTTCCGATGTGGTCTATGACAGCCTGTCGATGAGCCTTGATCAGCGCAATGTGCTGGCCGGCGGCGACCGGCTGACGCTGGCGCTGGCCCTGCCGCAGGCGGTGACCAGCGGCGCGGCGAAGATGACGCTGCCGGTGTCCTATGCCGCCGGGCGCGCCGGCTTCGAGAACATCGCGGTGCCGCTCAGCCCGACGCGCCGCCAGGTCGATCTGGCGGTGGCCTACGGGACGCCGATCGGCAAGGGCGCCGACCTGGTGATGAGCGCGCGGCGCATGTTCAATGACGGCAACGTGGCCGGGGCGAACTCGGCCGAAGCGGGCATTGCCATAAGCTTGCACTTCTGAACAGGGCTGCGCCCCCCGCCAGCCCCCGGTCCAGCCCCCCGCGCAGCCGCACGTCCAGACTCCGGGCAGACCCCGGGCAGACCCGCCCCGGCCAGCCCGCCGTCCAGATCCGGCCGGGCCAGGCCCGGTGCGGGGCGTGGGAAACCGATCGCACGGCGCCCGGGTGCCGCGGAAGGGGGTCGGGGAAGGAGGCCGGGGCCCGGCAAACCCGGGCGCGGGCGGCCCGGAGACGGACAACCGGGTCGCAACGGCGCGGGCGCCCGGGCCGCGGGGGCGAAGCAGGCGAACGGTGCAGGCGAACGGTGCGGGCGGGCGACTCAGGCGCCGGCGCCGGTTTCGGGCTCGGCTTCGGCTTCGGCTTCGTCGGCCCTGGCGGTCTTGCGCAGTTCGATTTCCTTCAGCAGCAGGCTGGCGAGGAATGCAACCGCGGCCAGCGCCGCGGCGGCGGCAAAGACCGGGTGCAGCGCATCGGTGATCCCGTTCAGCACCTTTTCGCGGATCGGCGCGGGCATCCGGCCGATCATCTCGGTCCCGAGCGAGCGGATCCCGCCCGAGGGCATGGGCATGCCCTCGAATTTCGCCGCCAGGGTGTTGGTGAACAGCGTTCCGAACAGCGCCACCCCGACCGAACCGCCGATCTGGCGCAACGTGGTGAAGCCGGCCGTGCCCACCCCCATCATTTCGCGCGGCACTGCATTCTGGATCGAGGTCATGCCCACAGACATGCTTGGCCCCATGCCCAGGCCGACGACGAACATGTAGGCGGCCACCAGCCAGTCGTCGGTATCGGGTTCCAGCCGGGTCAGCAGCAGGAAGCCCGCGACCAGCACCGCCGCGCCCAGGGCGGGCAGCCAGCGATAGTGGCCGGTGCGGCTCATCACCTGGCCCGAGCCGATCGAGCCGACCAGGATGCCAAGCGTCATCGGGATCAGTTGCAGCCCCGACACGGTGGGGCTCACGCCCTTGACCGCCTGCAGGTAGAAGGGCAGGAAGGTCAGCGCGCCGAACATGGCGGCGCCGATCACGAAGCCCACCGTGCCCATGACGGCGAAATTGTTGTAGGTGAAAAGCTGCATCGGCAGCACCGGTTCCTTCGCCCGCAGTTCCACGAAAACGAAGCCGGCAAGCGCGACCACCGCCACCGCCGCCAGGCTCAGCATGGTCGGCGAGGTCAGTTCGTAGGACTGGCCCGAGAGGCTGGAATACAGCACGATCGCCGAAAGCGCCGTGGCCAGCAGCGCCGCCCCGGCATAGTCCACCCGGTGGCTGATGCGCCGCCCGGTGGGCCTGAAGGCCGTGGCGAAGATCGCCAGCGCGGCCAGGCCCACGGGCAGGTTCACATAGAAAATCCAGCGCCAGGAAAGGTTGTCCACGAAGAAGCCGCCCAGCAGCGGTCCGATGACGCTGGCCATGCCGAAGACGCCCGCAAAAATGCCCTGGATCTTGCCTCTTTCGCGCGGCGCCACGACATCGCCCACCACCGTCAGTGCCAGCACGAACAGCCCGCCGCCGCCAAGCCCCTGAATGGCCCGCGATGCGATCAGGAAGGGCATCGAACCGGACAGGCCCGCCAGGGCCGAGCCGATCAGGAAGATGCTGACCGACAGCTGCATCATGATCTTGCGCCCGTACAGGTCGCCCAGTTTGCCATAGAGCGGCCCGACCACGGTCGATGAAAGCAGGTAGGCGGTGACCACCCAGCTGAGCCTGTCCAGCCCGCCAAGGTCGGCGACGATGGTGGGCAGGGCGGTGGAAACGATGGTCTGGTCCAGCGCGGCAAGCAACAGCATCCCGGCAACCGAGGCCAGAATCAGACGGGTTGAAGAGGCTTCGGGCATGTGGGGCTCCGAGATATCCGACAAGCGATTGGAAACGCCGGGCAGGTGATACCTCCGGCCGGCGGATGTCAATGGGGAAAAAGGGAAAATGCGCCCCGGTGCGGGTGCGCGCGCCCGCGCGGGAGGTGCGGCTGCGGCTGCGGACGCAACAGCGGAAAGTCTTTGACCTGCCCGAAGCGCCCGGTATTACTTTGCGCCGGCAAGGGGGACGTGGCATGCAGGTTTTCGGCATCATGGGGTGGAAGAACTCGGGCAAGACCGGGCTTGTGGAGCGTCTGATCGCCGAGATCACCGGGCGCGGGTTCCGCGTCGCCTCTCTCAAGCATGCCCATCACGCGTTCGATGTGGATCAGCCAGGCAAGGACAGTTTCCGCCACCGCCGCGCGGGCGCGGTCGAGGTCATGCTGTCGTCGTCGCGCAGATGGGCGCTGATGCACGAACTCGGCGACGAGGACGAGCCGCCGCTGGAACGGCTCCTGGCCCGTCTTTCGCCCTGCGACCTGGTTCTGGTCGAAGGCTACAAGCGCGACGCCCATCTCAAGATCGAGGCCAACCGGCGCGCGACCGGCCAGCCGCTTCTGGCACTGGAAGACGATACCGTGTGCGCCGTTGCCTCGGACCAGCACCACGCCGGGCTGGACATCCCGCAGTTCGATCTGGACGACACCGTGGCGATTGCCGATTTCATCCTGGAACGCACCGGGCTGGGTGCGCGGGCCGGGCAGGACGGCGGGGCCGCGGGCTCGTCCGGCCCCGGGGCGCTGAAGAACGACTGCTTCGCCCTGCCGCCGGGTGTGAACTGGATCCCGGTGGACGATGCGCTGGCGATGCTGCGGGAGCGCTTTTCCCCGTCCGTGGGCACCCGGACGGTGGATGTTGCCGAGGCCGGCGGGCGGATCCTGGCCAGCGATCAGATTGCCGTGCGCGCGAACCCGCCGGGGCCGAATTCGGCGGTGGACGGCTATGCCTTTGCCCAGGCCTCGACACCGGGAAACGGCCCGTTCTCGCTGACGCTGCTGCCCGGACGGGCGGCGGCCGGGGCGCCCTACGAGGGGCGGGTCGCGCCGGGGCAGGCGGTGCGCATCCTCACTGGCGCGCTCCTGCCTGCGGGCGCGGATACGGTGGTGATGCAGGAAGACGTCAGCCTTGAGGGGGCGGTGCTTGGCTTTGCCGGGCCGGTGCGCCGGGGCATGAACACGCGCGCCGCCGGCGAGGATGTGAAACGGGGCGAAGCGGTGTTTGCGGCCGGTCGCCGGCTGCGCGCGCCCGACCTTGCGCTGCTGAGCGCGGTCGGCATTGCCCGGGTCGAGGTGCGCGAGAAGCTGCGCGTCGCGGTCCTGTCCACCGGCGACGAGATCGTGCCCCCCGACGCCGCCGCCCCGGCCCCGGCGGCACAGACCTACGATGCCAATCGTCCGATGCTGCTGGCGCTTGTGCGCGGCTGGGGGCACGCGGCGGTGGACCTGGGCCATGTGGGCGACGATACCGCGGCGCTGCGCGAACGGCTGGACGCGGTTGCGGCCGGGGCGGCGGATGCGGTGCTGACTTCGGGCGGAGCCTCGGCAGGGGACGAAGACCACGTTTCGGCGCTTCTGCGGCGCGAAGGCACGATGCAGGCCTGGCGCATCGCGCTCAAGCCGGGGCGCCCGCTGGCGCTTGGCACCTGGAAGGGGCTGCCGGTCTTCGGGTTGCCGGGAAACCCGGTGGCAACCCTGGTGACGGCGGCGATATTCGCGCGCCCGGCGCTGTCGGCGATGGCGGGCGGCGGCTGGCTGGAGCCGGCCGCCTTCACGGTGCCGGCGGCCTTTTCCAAGGCCAAGAAGGGCGGGCGGCGCGAATACCTGCGGGCCCGCATCAACGATGCCGGCGCGGCCGAGGTGTTCGCATCCGAGGGGTCGGGGCGCATTTCGGGGCTGAGCTGGGCCAGCGGGCTGGTGGAACTGGGCGACGAGGCGCGCCGGATCCGGCCCGGCACGCCGGTGCGCTTCATCCCGTTTCAGGCGCTTGGCCTGGCCATGTGAGCGCCGCTGAGCGCCGCGCCCGCCCGCGCCCGCCCGCGCGCGGAACGCCGGGGTGCCGGCGTTTTCGGCTTGCGGTCGGATGCGGGCCTGCAATACTGCGCGAAACAGCGTCAATCGCCGAAGGACCGGATGCGCCCTCTCCGCCAGTTTCCGACAACAGCCGCAGCGCGTATTCGCGCGGTGTTCACCGATATCGACGACACGCTGACCACGGACGGGCGGCTGACCGGGGCGGCCTACGGTGCGCTGGAACGGCTCGATGCGGCGGGCATCGCCGTGGTCCCGGTTACCGGACGCCCGGCCGGCTGGTGCGACATGATCGCCCGTTTCTGGCCGGTGGCCGGCGTGGTCGGGGAAAACGGGGCGTTCTACTTTTCCCATGACCGCGCGACCCGGCGGATGCGGCGCCAATACTTCGCCCCGGCCGCGCAGCGCCACGCCTTCGCCGAAAAGCTGGCGCATGTCCGCAACCGGGTGCTGTCGGAGGTGCCCGGATCGGCGCTGTCGGCGGATCAGCCGTTTCGTGAAACCGACCTGGCGATCGATTTCTGCGAGGATGTCGCACCGCTTGGCCCCGGCGATGTGGCGCGCATCCGTCAGATCTTCGAGGAAGAGGGGGCGACGGCCAAGATCAGCTCGATTCACGTCAACGGCTGGTATGGCGATTACGACAAGCTGTCGATGAGCCTGCGCCTGGCCCGCGAGGTGCTTTGCCTGGACGAGGACGCCTGCCGCGCCACAAGCGCTTATTGCGGCGACAGTCCGAACGATTCGCCCATGTTCGCCTGGTTCGAACATTCCTTCGGCGTGGCGAACATCGCCGATTTCGCCGGCGAACTGGAGCACCGGCCGAAATGGGTTGCGCCCTCGCGCGGGGGGGCGGGCTTCGTGGAGATCGCGCAGGCATTTCTGAGGGCGCGGACCTGAAGCCTGTCGCCCGAAGGCAGGGGCCGGCCCCGACCCCGACCCCCGGCTGACCCCGACCCTCGACCCCCGGCCGACCTCGACGCCCGACGCCCGGCCCCCGGCCCCGACCCCCGGCCCCGGGCCTCGCGCAGGCGCGAAAACCTTGCCCGGCGGCGTTTCGCGTGCGGGCGGACGAAGGCGGAT
>JALSRF010000013.1 GCA_026984895.1 Paracoccaceae bacterium | reverse complement strand
AGCGCGTTGAAGGCCGAGGTCGACAACATGTGCACCTCGTCGATGATATAGACCTTGTAGCGGGCGGAGGCGGCGCGGTAGTTCACGCTGTCGATGATCTCGCGAATGTCGCCGACACCGGTGCGCGAGGCGGCGTCCATTTCCATCACGTCCACATGGCGGCTCTCGGCGATGGCGACGCAATGCTCGCACTCACCGCAGGGTTCGGTCGTCGGGCCGCCGGTGCCGTCCGGGCCGATGCAGTTCAGCCCCTTGGCGATGATCCGCGCGGTCGAGGTCTTGCCGGTGCCGCGGATGCCGGTGAGGATGAAGGCCTGGGCGATGCGGTCGGCCTCGAAGGCGTTCCCGAGCGTGCGCACCATGGCGTCCTGGCCGATGAGATCGGCAAAGGTTTCGGGGCGGTATTTGCGGGCCAGAACCTGATAGGCCGTTTCGGTGGGCGCGCTCATGGGTTCTCCTGGGCTTGGCATCGCTTGGGGCCGCGCGTCGGAGGTGACTCGCCGCCAGGCCAAGGTTACGGGTTCGCCCCGGCGGCGTCCAGAGACGGGCAGCGCGCCGACGGCGATCCGGCTTGCGCCCCGCGCGCCGATTTTCGGCGACATCGCTCCTCTCTGCCTCCGCGCGGCGCCGGGTCGCATCGGGTGGGCGGATGCGCGCCGGCTTCGCGCCGCCGGTCACGCCCTCCCGGCAGCGCCGCCGGCCCCCGTTTTGCGCCCCGCGCCGATGCCATGCCTCCGCGACAGGCGCTGGCGCGGGTCTTGTCGGGCACGGGTTCAGGCGGCTGGGTTCGGGTTGGCCGATCCGGGCGGGCCGATCCGGGCGGTTCAGGGGCGGTTCGGGCGGCGGGCGAAACCACGCTTTCCCCCGCCGCGCGGCTCGGCTAGGTTTTGCCAAAGACGGCGGTCCCGGGCAGGTTCGGGCATGGACGAAACATGGACGAAGACAGACAGGCAAACCTGACGTTCGCGCTGATGCTGCTGCTGGCGTTGTGGCTGGGGGCCTATGGCTATTCCGTGGTCGTGCTGCTGAGCGCGCCGCCCCGGCCGGGCACGGTGGCGCTGGCGTCCCGCTCGACCAGCGGTTTTCTCGGCTGGCAGGGGGTGGCCGGGATGCTTGCCTTCGGGTGCTGGGGGATCGGCTGGGGGTTCGAGAAGGGCTCGGACCTGCGTCGGATCAGCGCCGTGCCGATCGTGCTGGCGGCCGCGCTGGTGCTGGTGCTGCTTGGCATGGTGCTGTTTGGCAGGTGATCCTGCCGGCGGTTTCATCCGTCACGCGTGAAACCGTCACGCATGAAAACGTCGAAACGGGTGGTCTTGCCGGTGATCCGGTGCGAGGGCGCGGGCAGCCCGTCGGGGAGCGCCGCCTTGCGCGGCCATTTCACCACAACCCGGTTGTGGGCCGCGCCAAGGGCGGTTTCGATCAACGCGCGCGCATCCGTATCGTTTCCCACGATTTCGCGCAGGCGGCGCATGGGCTGCTTGACCAGGGCGCGGGTGCGCCGGGGCGGGTGCATCGGATCGATCAGCACCACCTCCGGCTCCAGGTCGGGCAGAAGAAAACGGGCGTCGCCGTGCACCACGGTCATCCGCGCGGCGATGTCGCGGGTTTCGTCATGGGAGCGCGCGCGTTCGAGCGCCGCCGTCAGCGCCGCGTGCACCGGCTGGCAACGTTCGATCAGCGTTACCCGGGCACCCAGCGAGGCCAGCAGGAAGGCATCGCGCCCCAGCCCGGCGGTGGCATCCACAACCGCGGGGGTCCGGCCCGCCTTCATCCCCACCGCGCGTGCCAGCGCCTGGCCGCGGCCGCCGCCGAAACGCCGCCTGTGGGCGACGGCGCCGCTGGTAAAGTCGATCGAGAGCCCGTTCATGGGCCCAGTATGACGCCAGCGCGAGCGAACGGCCAGAGCGCCGGGTCCGGGCCGGCGGCAGGTCGCGCCAGGCGCGCCGCGTGAACCGGCGGCGCGGGGGGGCGCGTGGCGGGAGCGCGTGGTGGGCGCGCACGATGGGCAGGACAGCAGCAAGGCGAGGCGCGAGACGGCGACGCGCGAGACGGCCGGCAAAAGACGGCCGGGGAAAGACGACGGGGGCAAAAGACGGCGGGGGCAAAAGACGGCGGGAGGCAAAAGGCACCGCCCCTGTCGTGTTCCGGCGGTGCTGCGGGTGAGAGGTTGGACAACGACCCAAGCGGGGCTCGTTACGGTTGCTTCCTTCCGGACCTGGCCGGGTTGGCGAGGCGCTCGCCCGCGCCAACCTCTCGGCCTCGTATCTAGTGCGTTCCCGGCCGGCTTGCAAGGGGCACAGGACCGTGTCCGGTGCGTTACAGGGACATTGCAAACCGGGCAAAGCCGTCGGCGCTGTTTCCAAGGTCCCGCAGACCGAGCGCGCTGATCGTGGACGCAAATGCGCGCGCGCCCGGTCCGGTCTGAAAGACCACCTCGGTGTCCGGGAGCGACGCGAACCTCCACGCCTGCGCGTTCTCGG
>JALSRF010000012.1 GCA_026984895.1 Paracoccaceae bacterium | reverse complement strand
CCCGCGGCCAGGAAGTCGCGCAGCGCATCGGTGACGCTTGCCGGGCTTTCGGCGATCACGTTTGCCGCGCCGGTGCCCGGAAAACGGCCGCCGCCAAAGGCGCGAAAGCCGTTGGTGACCAGAATGAAACGCGCATCGTCGCGCACCGGGCGGCCGTCGTGGCACAGGCCGCGAATGCGCTGCGCCCGCGGATCGATCATCTGCCCTTTCGGTCCGTATCGCGCGGGCGCGCGCAGGTCGATTTCATAGGACAGGCCGTGGATCGTGTCGAAATTGTGCGCGGCACTTGCCGGATCGAGAAGCGCCTGTGCGCCAGCCCCCGGGGTGATCTGCCGGAACATCCCCGCCGCGCGTTCGAGCCAGTCGCGGATCTGCGCGCCGCTGACCGCCAGCGCGGTGACACGGTTGGAATGCGGGTAGAGCGCGCTCAGATCGCGCAGCCGCAACATGCCTGCGGGCAGATCGATGTAATGGGCCGGGCCGTGGATGCCGCCGGCTCGAAACGGTGCCGAGGCCGACAGCACCGGCAGCGATGCCAGCTCGGGCGCGCGCAGGCGTTCGCTCATGTGCGCGCGCTGCGCCGAGGCAACCAGATTGCCGGCCGGATCGTGCCCGATCTGGGTGAAATAGGTGTGGAGCGCGACGTCGCTCCGGGCGACGATTGCCGCGGCGCGCTTCCGGGCGGCGCTGCAAAAGCGTGCGGTCGCGCGCGGCACCCCGGCAAGGGGGCTGGCCCCGTCACCCCCGTCGCCGCTGCTGCCCCTGTCGCCTCCGTCACCGCCACCGCCCGCGTCATCGCGGACGCGCAGCGCACGTGCGCTGGCCGCTGCGATCTTCCAGCCGAGGGTTTCTTCGCGCGGGGCGGCGATGTCTCTTCTTTCCAGGACCAGGTCGATGACGCCCAGGTGCGACCCGCCGGCGCCGGCCATGACGGCCGGTTTTCCCATGATCGTGCCGGCCCGCGTATCGACCCCCTTGCGCCCGGCGAAGGCGGGCGAGGGGAACACCGCGTGGCTGTGCCCCAGGATCAGCACGTCGATTCCGTCCAGCCCGGCCAGCGGGATGGCCGCGTTTTCCATTCCCGGCGTGTGGGTGGCCTCGCCGATGCCGCTGTGGGCCAGCGCGATCACCAGGTCGGCGCCGGCGCCGCGCAGGTCCGCCAGCCGGGCGCGCGCGGCCTCCACGATGTCGAGGGCAACCGCATCCGGGCGCAGCACCTGGTGGGCCCAGACGGTGGTCTGCGGCGGTGCCAGCCCGATGAGCCCGATCGTCACCCGCCACGGGTTGCCGGCCCGGTCCGTCAGGTTGCGCCGCAGCAGGGCGGTGGGGGCAAACCAGCCCTCCCCGCCCCGCATTTCGGGCCCGGGGCGCCGCGCGCGCAGGATATTCGCGTTGAGCACGGGGAACCGGGCATGGGAGATGGCCGCGCGCAGCGGCTCGATCCCGTAGTCGAAATCATGGTTGCCAAGATTGACCGCATCATAGCCGACCGCGTTCATGGCCGCGATGACAGGGTGCGGGGTGTCAGGAGAGGCGTTGCGCATCGCGTCTTCGGCCAGCCAGGTTCCCTGCAGGAAATCGCCGTTGTCCAGCAGCAGGCTGTTGGGGACGCGATCGCGCAGCTTCCGGGCAAGGCCGGCCGCCGCCGCCAGCCCGCAAGGCGCCCTTTCGCCGGGTTCGCCGGGCAGCGCCAGGGCGGCGGTCCCCAGATTCATGTGCAGGTCCGTTGTCGCCAGAATCCGCAGGTCCAGCGTGACAAGGGCGTCCCTGATCCGAAGCGGTCCTGGTACGGTCATTCGGTCGCTCCAATCCATGCGGCCGGCCGTCTGGCGCGCGATGCCAGAGCACGTCTGTTCTCCTGCCGGCTCGGGTGTGGTGGCAGTGGTTCGGGGGATCAGGCGCTCCCGGGTCCCATTGTATCGTATCGAAAACGGGAAAACAACTATAGCGGGAAAAATATTACGAACAGACATGCAGCAGTTGATACGCCCGGCCATTTGCTGATGCGCCCGCCCATTTACTGCCATCTGCAAACATGCCAGACCGACGCCTGGCAACGACTTGTCGCGAACCGAAGCGAACCGCAGCGAAAGGCCGCGAAAGGCAGGGAAAGGCAGCATGGGTACCCGAAAGAACCCGGGACGGCACAGTTTCATGGGCGCGGCAATTGGGGACGACGGACTGGATCGGTGCGCGCATCTGCGCGCGGACAGCGCCGGCATTTCGCGGCTGCTCGCTGCAGAAGACGCCGGCGTGCTGGCGTTCTGGCATGGGCGGCCGCTGGTGGCCGCGAAAGGTGGCGCGCCGCGTCTTGCCAGGCTGGCGCCGGATCATCGGCTGTTTGCCGGCTGCGACGAGGCGCCGATCTTCCTCGGGGTGTCGCACGACGGGCCGGTCTTTGCGCGCCAGGTCCCGGACGGGGCCGACGCTGGCGTGCCGCCGCCGGCGGGCGGGCCGTTCGACGATGGCCGGTACCCGCACCCGGCGGCGCCCGAGGGCCACCGCTTCGTCGATCTGCGCCATGTGATGGGCGAGATGGACGGCGAAGAGGGTGCGCTGGCCGCGACCGGACGCGCGCTGCTTGCCTGGCACCGTGGCCACGGGCACTGTTCGCGATGCGGGGCCGTCAGCCGGGTTGTCGAAGCCGGCTGGCAGCGCCTTTGCCCGTCCTGCGGTACCCGCCATTTCCCGCGGACGGATCCGGTGGTCATCATGCTGGTCACCTCGGGCAACAGCGTTCTGCTGGGCCGCTCTGCGGGCTGGCCCGACGGCATGGTTTCTCTGCTTGCGGGCTTCGTGGAGCCGGGCGAGACCATTGAAAACGCCGTGCGCCGCGAGGTCATGGAAGAAACCGGCGTGCGGATTGGCGCGGTGGGCTATCTGGCGTCGCAACCCTGGCCGTTCCCGGCGTCGCTGATGATTGGCTGCAAGGCACAGGCGCTCAGCCGGGCGATCACGCTTGATCCGGTCGAACTGGAAAGCGCCTTCTGGATCAGCCGCGAAGAGCTGCTTGACGTCCTTGCCGGCACGCGCAGCGATATCGTCTTGGCGCGTCGCGGCTCGATCGCCCGATTTTTGTTGCGCGGCTGGCTTGCACAACACCCGGTTTGACCGCAAGATCGGGCAGGCATGACAGATGGGGCGTGATGAAGTTTTCAACCCGGCAGGACATCAGGGTTCCGATCGGCTTCGCCTATGAGCAGGCCGCGGATTTCGAGGCCCATGCCC
>JALSRF010000011.1 GCA_026984895.1 Paracoccaceae bacterium | reverse complement strand
CCGATGCCATCCGGGGCTTCCCAGCCAGCCGGCCGGGACCGGCGCGCCCGAAATCGGCGGCACACGGGACAGAGGGAACCGCGGGCGCGGACGACAGCCGGCGCGAAAGAGCGGTCCGGCGCACGGAAAAACCCCGCGGGGTGCGCCGCGGGGTTTTCGGTCTTTCGTGCAGCCGGCGTCCCTTGCGAGACGCTTTTCGCGCGCCCCGACGCACCGGGACGCACCGGGGCGTGCCCGATCAGGAACGCTTGATCTCGAAAGTGTAGACGTCGCCTTCCTGCGCCGAGGCAACCAGTTCGTTTCCGGTCTGCCGGCAGAAGGCGGCAAAATCGGCGACCGATCCCGGGTCGGTTGCGCGGATTTTCAAGACCTCGCCCACCGGAACATCCTTCAGCATCTTCTTCGCTTTCAGGATCGGCAGCGGGCAGTTCAGCCCCTCGGCGTTAAGAACGTGTTCAGCCATTTCTTCTCTCTGTTTGGGTTGGGTTAGCGTTGTGTTCCTGAATCAGATAAACAGGTTGATATCCGATTTAGAGGCGACTTCCATGTAGGTTGCGGCGCCGCCAAGCTCGATCCCGTCGATCATGTCTTCCGGCTTGTATTCGAACAGGTCCAGGGTCATCTGGCAGGCGATCATGCGAACGTCGCTGTAAACGGCCGCCTCGCGCAGATCCTCGATCGAGGCGACACCCTTCTTTTTCATCAGGTTCTTCATCATCTTGCCGGCAGCCGAGCCGACCCCGGGCAGAACCCCCAACAGGTTCGGCATCGCCATGTGGCCGCCCATCATCGGCATTTCCATCGCCGCATTGCCCAGCGTGGTGAATTTCATGTTCAGTTTCTTCTTCAGCAGCGGCAGGCCGTAGAACGTGAAGAACATCGTTACCTTCATGTCCATTGCCGCCGCCGTGGTGCCAAGGATGAACGGCGGATAGGCCCAATCAAGCGAGCCCTTGGTGACGATGATCGACATGCTCTTTGCATTGTCCAGATCGCCCTCGTTAGCTTGGTCCAGCATTTTGATCGAGCCTCCTGTTTTTTCCCGGCCTCCCGCCGGAACTCCGTTTCCTGGATTGCCTTGCTATCTGAATATTTGAATGCATATAGCACAAAAAACCCGCCTGTCCAATCCGTCCGGGCATCACGAAGGCGCCATCGCCGCCGGATCGCCTGCGCCTGCAAGCACCTGGACATGGGGGCGCCTTCACAATTCTTTTCTGACAGGGCACCGATTTGGCGTGATTGCGCCGCGCAATTCTGCTTTGCTTCGCAATGAACGACCGACAGGAGTTGCCAGGAGGGACGCCGCAGATGAGAAGATTCGGTTTTTTCGCCTTGATCGCAGCGCTTGCGCTTGCCTCGGCCGTCGGCCTCTATTTCTCCGTCTGGTTCGAAATCCCCCTGCTGGTCTTCGCCGTTCTGACGGTGGTCGGGCTCCACGACATCTTCCAGAAACGCCACGCCATCCTGCGCAACTACCCGGTGCTCGGGCACATGCGGTTCCTTTTCGAGGGCATCCGACCGGAAATCCGCCAGTATCTCATCGAAAGCGACCAGGACGAAGAACCGTTCAGCCGCGACACCCGCGCGATCGTCTATCAGCGCGCCAAGGGGGCCGAGGACAAGCGCCCCTTCGGCACCCGCAAAAGGGTCTATGACGCCGGCTATTCATGGCTGACCCACTCGATGCAGCCGCGCCACATCGACGACACCGATTTTCGCGTGACGATCGGCGGGCCGGAGTGCGCGCAGCCCTATTCGGCGTCGCTGTTCAACATCTCGGCAATGAGTTTCGGGGCGCTGTCGGCAAATGCCATTCTGGCGCTGAACACCGGCGCCAGGATGGGCGGTTTCGCCCATGACACCGGCGAGGGCGGCATCAGCCGTCATCACCGGGCCGGCGGGGGGGATCTGATCTACGAAATCGGCTCGGGATACTTCGGCTGCCGAACGGCCGATGGCCGGTTCGACCCGGACAGGTTTGCCCAACAGGCGGCCCTGGCGCAGGTGAAGATGATCGAGATCAAGATCAGCCAGGGCGCGAAACCCGGCCATGGCGGCACCCTGCCGGCGGCCAAGATCACCCCCGAAATCGCCGAGGCCCGCGGCGTGCCCATGGGGGTGGACTGCATTTCTCCGGCCGCGCACAGCGCCTTCTCCACGCCGGTCCAGTTGATGAGCTTCATCGCGCAGCTTCGCGAACTTTCCGCGGGCAAACCCGTCGGCTTCAAGCTGTGCATCGGGCACCGTCGCGAATTCATGTGCATTGTCAAGGCGATGCTGGAAACCGGCATCACCCCGGACTTCATCGTGGTGGATGGCAAGGAAGGCGGCACGGGTGCCGCGCCGCTGGAATTCGCCAACCATGTCGGCATGCCTCTGGTCGAGGGGCTGACCTTCGTGCACAATTCGCTGCGCGGCGCGGGCCTGCGCGACAGGATCAGGATCGGGGCGGCCGGCAAGCTTCTGACCGCCTTCGACATCGCACGCGCGCTGTCGCTCGGGGCGGACTGGGTCAACTCGGCGCGCGGTTTCATGTTTGCCATCGGCTGCATTCAGGCCCAGGCCTGCCACACGAACCGATGTCCCGTCGGGGTGGCCACGCAGGATCGGCTGCGTCAGCGGGCGCTGGTCGTCTCCGACAAGGCCGAACGGGTGGCCCGTTTCCACGCGAACACGCTCGATGCGCTGGCGGAAATGACCGGCGCGGCCGGGCTGGAAGATCCGTTCTGTTTCCTTCCGCACCATTTCCTGATGCGCGAAAAGGACGGCGAGATGATTACCGGAGACGAGGCCTACCCCTACCTGCCCGAGGGTTTCCTTCTGCGTGCGGAACCCGACGATTTCGGCTACCTGGAGCGCTGGCAGCGGGCCCGTGCCGACAGTTTTGCGCCCGTCGATTGAGCCGCGTCACTTTCCGGTGCAACGCATGACCACAAGAACGGTCCTGAGGGCAATGCGCAGGTCTCCCATCAACGAGATGCGCGCACAGTATCGGTCGTCCAGCGCCACACGCTCGGCAAAGGTTCCGTCATTGCGCGATTCGACCTGCCACAGCCCGGACAGGCCCGGCCGGCACCGGTAGTAGCCGTCGGTCCGGCGCGCCGCATCGTAAAGCTGCTGCTGGTTCGGGGTGAACGGGCGCGGGCCGATCAGGCTCATGTCGCCCATGAGGACGTTCCAGAGCTGAGGAAGTTCGTCAAGGCTGGCGCGGCGCAGGAACCGCCCGAATCGCGATATCCTCGGATCGTCGCTCAGTTTCTGGTGCCGGCTCCATTCGCGGGCCGCGTCCGGGTGGCGGGCAAGATGTTCGTCCAGCCGGGCCTGCGCATCTGGCACCATGGTCCGGATTTTCCAGCAGCGGAACCTGCGCCCGGCCCGCCCGATACGATCATGGCTGTAAAAACCGGACCCGCCTTCGAGACGGACGATCAGCGCAATGACAAGCACGACCGGCAGGACGATCGGGGCGCTCAGAAGCACCGAAATCACGTCGATTGCGCGCTTGCCGGCCGCTTCGTACAGCCCGGGGCGTTTTCGCGCCGCAAATGCGGTAACGGGAATCGGGTCGATGACAAGAAAGCTCATGCGGTTCTCTTTCGTGTTCCCACAGGCCCCGACCGCCTCGCCCCCCGGCATCCACAGATGGACGTGCGCGTGGTTAATTCCGCCTTAACGAAGCCGAAAAAATTGGCAAAAAACTTTCCCGTCGGCCGCACGCACCCGATAACCGTTTCTCCATCATTTCCCTGTAGGTCTTGACATTGGTGTGTGGGGCACCTTCAGGTGGACCTGCCGGTTGGCGGGTATAGTGGGGTGTAAAATGTATATTCGACAGACGGCGACAGCCGGGCGCAGCCCGGTCGTCCCGGTCCGTTGGTGGGTGGTGGCGGTTCTTGGCGTTGCATTCTGGCTGCTGTTGTCGGCGGACGGCATCGCTCAGAAATCAGGAACGCTGGTCATCAGGAACGATCGAGGCGGCAGCGTCGCCGAACGGGTGGCGCGTATTGACAGGTTGCGCCGCTCCGGCATCAAGGTGGAAATCCGCGGCGACTACTGCCTTTCGGCCTGCACCATGTATCTTGGGGTGCCCGGGGCCTGCGTGGCGCCGGATACCGTGTTCGGGTTCCACGGCCCGAGCAGCCCGGTCTATGGCGTGGCGCTTCGCCCGCGCGAATTCGAATACTGGTCGCACCTGATGGCACGATATTATCCGGCCGCGTTGCGCAAATGGTTCCTGGAGGTTGCACGCAATCGCCTGGTGGGATTCGAAAGAAAATCCGGCCGGGAACTGATTCGCCTGGGCCTGCCGCGCTGCGCCAGTTGACGCCGGCCCGCCCGGCGCTGCGCCACCTGCCCGGCGCTGCACCATTTGACGCCGGAACGCCCGGCACCGGCACGCCCCCGGCTGACGCCAGCCCGCCAGTGACGCTTCCGGCCGAACTGCCCATCTGCGGGCACCGCCCTGCGCACGCCCGAGGCCCCGTGCGCCCGAACCCCTGCGCCCGCAAACGCTGTGCTCCGGCACGCTGTGCGCCGGGGCGATGCGCCCCAGGGGGCTGCGCCCTCAACCCGTGCAGCGCCCTCGGGCGGTGAGCCGCGGCGCATTGTGCCCCGGGCGTTCGAGCATCGCCCTCTGCATCCGCCGCGCCGACCCTTTGCGCGCCGGTGCGCCGGCCGCATGCATGGCGGCATGTCCCCGGGTGCATCGGCAAACCCTGTCAGGACCGCCACGATCACTGCCGCAACCGCGGTAACGCGCTGTCAGTCCCCGGGCCAACCCCTGCGCCGCGCCGCCGGCGCGGACTGCACGCCCCGGCCATCACGACGGGCTGGCGGCCACGGGCACACCCAGATCCAGCCCGGCCACACCCGCGTCCAGCAATCGGCGCGCCAGCGCCGCCAACGAGCGCTTCTGAGCCGCGTCTCGCGACGCCCGCGACAGCACCATGAGACCGCGCGAAAACTGGCTGTAATCGTCACCTTCGAAGCCGAGTGCAACGTCCAGAAGAACCGCCGCGATCAACGCGATCTGCGTGTTCAGCGCGTCGGGCGCGCCGCCGGCCCGACGTGCCTGGCGCAGCGCGAGCCGAACGCCGGCCACGCACCGTCCGTCGCCGCAGGCGCTGCGAAGCCGGCTGCCGTCGAAAGCGTATCGGCCCGGGCCGTCGGGCACATCGCCCTGACGGGCCGCCACGCGCGTGCCGTCGCCCTGAAGCCTTCGCGGCATGCGCAGTTCAGAGCGATCGGACAGCCGGAATTTCGCCTGCGCGATCGGAACCAGACCAAGCGCGGCCAGCACCGCCGCCAGCACGAGTTTAGAATGCCATCTTGAATACCACATGGACTCTGCCTGTTCAGCCCCGCCACGGCCAGAACTATCCATCTGGAATGCTTAATGTTTTCTTAAGAGTATTTCGCATTTTATGCATTTCGTGGAAATCATCCGCCCGAAACGGGCGAAACAGGAGACACCGGGATTTTTCACCAGGACAGGATCCCCGCCGGGCGCTCGATGTTTGCCAATGTGCTTGTGGCCGCGTTTACGCTGGCCAGTCTTCTCGCCCTTTTTTCCGAGGTCAGGGCAAACCGCCAGACCCTGCCGTTGACCCCGCCCGGCGCACCAGCCACCGGCGTTGCGGACTTCGCCTACGCCCCGTCCGCCCAGGCGCAGACCGCGACGCTGCTGCTGTGTGCGCGCGCGCTCGAACCCAACACCGCCGGGCTGG
>JALSRF010000010.1 GCA_026984895.1 Paracoccaceae bacterium | reverse complement strand
TCGCAAGGGCTGGAGCCTGCGCCAGATCCCCGAGGTGCAGGGCGCCTTCATGGCGATGGACGTGAACACCGGGCGCGTGCTGGCGATGCAGGGCGGGTTTTCCTACCAGGCCTCGGTGTTCAACCGCGCGACCCAGGCCACGCGCCAGCCGGGGTCGTCCTTCAAGCCGTTCGTCTACGCGGCGGCGCTGGACAGCGGCTTTACCCCGGCGACGATCATTGTCGATGCGCCGATCGAGATCGACACGCCGGAGGGCATCTGGCGGCCGAAGAACGCCTCGCGCAAGTTCTACGGGCCGACGCCCTTGCGCACCGGTATCGAGCAGTCGCGCAACCTGATGACTGTGCGCCTCGCGCGCGAGGTCGGCATGGACGTGGTGGCGCGTTATGCCGAACGCTTCGGGGTCTATGAGAACATGGGCCGCTTCCTGGCCAACGCGCTGGGCTCCGAGGAAACGTCGCTGTTTCGCATGGTGGCGGCCTATGCGATGTTCGCCAATGGCGGCGAACGGGTGGAACCGACGCTGGTGGACCGGGTGCAGGACCGCTGGGGCAAGACCATCTACCGCCACGACAAGCGCATCTGCGAAGACTGCGACCAGCCGGTGATCGCCGAAGCGCGGATGCCGCTGATCCGCTCCAACCGCGAGCGGGTGATCAACGCGGTGACCGCTTACCAGCTGACCTCGATGATGCAGGGCGTGATCCAGCGCGGCACCGCGGCCGGGCAGGTCAACCTGCCGGTGCCGGTGGCCGGCAAGACCGGCACCACCAACGATGCGCGCGACGTGTGGTTCATGGGCTTCACCTCGAATATCGTCGCGGGCTGCTATATCGGCTTCGACACCCCGCGCTCGCTCGGACGCGGGGTTTACGGCGGCAACACCTGCGGACCGGTGTTCAACCGGTTCATGCAGAAGGCGACGGCGAAATACGGTGGCGGGCCGTTCAAGGTCCCGCCCGGGGGGCACTTCATCAAGATCGACCGCTTTTCCGGCGCCCGGCTGCCCGACGACGCCGAGGGCGACAACGTGGTCGCGGAATATTTCCGCGACGGTGAAGAGCCGGTGTTCGGCCTGACCTACGACGGCGGTTTCGCGATGAGCCAGAACCTGCCGCTGATCGCCCCGGGCGACGGCGCGACGACGCAGCAGGGCACGACGGTGCGCACCTCGGACGGGGATATCGTGGTGGTGCCCGGGAGAGCGGACTTCGGGACCCTGAGTTCCGGCGGGCTCTATTGATCCGGCTCCGGGCGGAGCGGCTGATGGCGCAAGACACTTCTTGCACCCGCAAGCGGGTGCGCGCTCCGCGGGGGATATTTCCACGAAAAAGAAGCGGGTTTCTTTTTCGCTCAAATATCCCCGCCGGAGGCATCCACGGGTGGTGCTTGCCGGCGCGCGCGGGCATTGCTATCAGGCGGCAGGATCAAGGACGGGCACATGCGGGCAGAAACGGCAAGTACGGTTGAGGCGATCGAGAAATCGCTGACGCTGCTGAAACAGCGGATGGATTGGGAGAGCGCCGCCCATCGGCTGGAAGAGTTCGATGCGATGATCGAGGACCCGGATCTGTGGAACGATCAGGCGCGGGCACAAAAGCTGATGCGCGACCGGCAGATGCTGGTCGATGCGATCGACACGGTAACGGCGATTTCCACCGAGTTGCAGGACAATATCGACCTGATCGAACTGGGCGAGGCCGAGGGCGACGAGGAGGTGGTCGCCGAGGCCGAAGCGGCGCTTGCGGCGCTGGCCGAAAAGGCCGCGCAAAAGGAGATCGAAGCGCTGCTTGACGGCGAGGCTGACGGCAACGACACCTATCTGGAAATCAATGCCGGGGCCGGCGGCACCGAAAGCTGCGACTGGGCCTCGATGCTGGCGCGCATGTATGTGCGCTGGGCCGAAAAGCACGGCTACAAGGTGGAACTGATCTCCGAAAACCCGGGCGAGGAGGCGGGGATCAAGTCGGTCACCTACAAGATCAGCGGCCCCAACGCCTATGGCTGGCTGAAAAGCGAAAGCGGCGTGCATCGACTCGTGCGGATTTCGCCCTATGACAGCGCGGCGCGCCGGCATACCTCGTTTTCGTCGGTCTGGGTCTACCCGGTGGTGGACGACAATATCGAGATCGAGATCAACCCCGCCGACATCCGCATCGATACCTATCGCAGTTCCGGGGCCGGCGGCCAGCATGTGAACACCACCGATTCAGCGGTGCGCATCACCCACATTCCTACCGGCATCGTGGTGCAGAGTTCGGAGAAATCGCAGCACCAGAACCGCGCCAATGCCATGGCGGCGCTGAAATCGCGCCTTTACCAGCTGGAACTGGACAAGCGCAATGCCTCGATCCAGGAGGCGCACGAGGCCAAGGGCGACGCCGGCTGGGGCAACCAGATCCGTTCTTACGTGCTGCAGCCCTACCAGATGGTGAAGGATCTGCGCACCAATTACGAGACCTCGGACACCCAGGGGGTTCTGGATGGCGACCTTGACGGGCTGATGGCGGCGACGCTGGCGATGGACGTTTCCGGCAAGTCGCGCGCCGAAGCCCGCACGCAAGACGAGCGCGGCGCCGGGTCTTCCTGAGCGCGACCGCCAGCGCCCCGGGACCGCCGGCGCCCGAAAAGGGCCCCACGGGGGCCTTGACAGCGTGCTGGCAAGTTTCCCAGTCTTTCCGGGAAACCGGAGGGAAGCATGCCAACGACCGACACCGCCCTGCCAGAAGCCTCGCCGCTGCCCGAGATCGGCCGGATCACGCTGCGCGAACTGTTCGTTTCGCTCAAGGAGGGGTGGCGGGATTTTCGCGCCGGTCCGCAATACGGGGTCTTTTTCAGCGCGGTCTATGTGGTCGGGGGGCTGCTGCTGTGGCACCTGAATGCCGGCGCGCTGTCCTGGACCCTGGCCCTGGCCCTGGGATTTCCGCTGGTAGCGCCCTTCGCGGCGGTGGGGCTTTACGAGGTCAGCCGTCGCCTGGAGGCGCAAGAGCCGCTTGCCTGGTCGGGTATCCTGTCCGTGGTCCGGGACGAACGCCACCGTCAGCTGCCCTGGATGGGGGCGATCATCATCATCTACTTTCTCGCCTGGAATTTCATCGCCCATCTGATCTTCGGGCTGTTCCTGGGGGCGTCGGCCTTCATCGACATCACCTCGTCGTTTCACATGTTCACGACCCGGCGGGGCATGGCCATGCTCGCCGTTGGCAGCCTGGCCGGGGCGGCACTGGCGTTTCTGCTGTTTTCGCTGACCGTGGTCAGCCTGCCCATGCTGGTGGATCGCGAGGTGGATTTCGTGACCGCCATGCTGGTCAGCCTGCGCACCGTGCGCCGCAACCTGCCGGTGATGGTGGTCTGGGCGCTGGTGATCGCGGTGGCGACGTTGCTGGCGCTGATCCCGGCCTTTCTGGGGCTGCTGGTGGTGCTGCCGCTTCTGGGGCATGCCACCTGGCATCTGTATCGGCGGGCCCTGTATTTTCCGGCTTGAGGCGAGGCGCCGGCGATATCCGTCACTTTTCAGGCGTCGTGCATCAGAAAGCCCCGGAAGCCGGAGCGCCGGGGCATCTGTTGTCTGTTTCCGGTGCACCGGGACGCGCCTTGCGGCTGCGCCTGGCGGTGGCCGCCCGGATTGCCGCCTGGTTGGCCGATCTGGCTGCCGCCAACCTTGTCGCCCGCGCGGCCCAACCGTCTGCCGGTCTGCTTGCCGGTCAGCCTGCCTGTCTGCCTGCCGGGTGATGGGCGGCAGCGCCGAACGGCCGGCCGGCGGGGCAGGTGCCGGCGATCAGCCCTTGTCGGCCGCCTTGCCGGCGGGCGGCGGGGTCAGCGGCTTTTTCGCGCCGGTCTGCAGCGGGTCGTCCTGGCGCTGCACCGATCCCTCGAAATGGGCGCCGCTTTCGATGGCGATGGTCTTGTGGATGATGTCGCCCTCGACGCGCGCCGTGGAGGTCAGGCGCACCTTGAGGCCGCGGACCCGTCCGACCACGCGACCGTTCACCACCACGTCGTCGGCGACGCATTCGCCCTTCACGGTCGCCCCTTCGCCCACGGTCAGAAGATGGGCCCGGATGTCGCCCTCGACGGTGCCTTCGATCTGGATGTCTCCGGTGGTCTTCAGGTTTCCGGTAATCACCAGATCCTCGGACAGCGAGGAGGCCGGGGGTTTGGCCTTGGGCGCCGCGGGGGCGAAATCGCCGGTGGGGGGGGATTGAACCATGTCGCCTGCCTTCTTTTCCTCTCCGCCCGTCTTTTTCGGTCCGGGTTCGTTGATCCTGCTTTTAGAAAACATTTCGTGCCGCCTTGATAAAGGTCATCGGATTGATGGGCTTCCCGTTCAGCCGGATTTCATAGTGGACATGAGGCCCGGTGGAATGCCCGGTATTTCCCATATCACCGATCCGCTCGCCGCGCGAGACCCTTTGGCCCTTTTTGACGCGCAGTCGGCTCTGATGGGCATATCGGGTTTCAAGCCCGAAACCGTGCTGGATGATGACGATATTGCCATAGCCGCGCTGCTGGCCGGCAAAGCTCACGACCCCGTCGGCGGTGGCGTAAAGGGGCGTGCCGACGGGGGCGGCAAGATCGACCCCTTCATGCATCCGCCCCCAGCGCATGCCGAACCCGCTGGTGTAGCGAAACGCCCGGTGCACGGGCAGCGCGAAGGGCACCTTCTGCGCGGCGATGCGATACAGGTTGATCCGGTCCAGCCTTTCCAGAATGGCATTGGCCCGCAGGCTGTCGGCATCCGGCCCCCTGCCGCGGGTGGAAAAGCTGATCGGCGCAAGCGGGCCGCCCTGGCCGGAATAGCCCTGGCGCACGGTTTTCAGGATGGTTTCGGTGGACAGACCGGCCGCCTTGAACATCTTGTCCAGAGGCTCCAGCGACAGGCTTACCGCGTCTTCCAGTTGCGAAAAGATGCGGTCGTTCTTTTCCTGCAGGAGCTTGCGTTCCAGTTCCATTTCGTCGGCGGTTGCGCGCAGCCGGGCCACCTGCGCGGCCTCGGTGTCGCGCTGGCTGGCGGTTTCGCGCAGCGCCTCGGTCAGGAAATCCACGGTGCTCTGCGTGTCGGTCTGGCGCGCGGTATCGGCCGTGACGCCGGCCGAGGCCAGCCGCGTGCGCAGTGCCGCCGCCTCGGCGCGCGCCGAATCGCGTTCGCGCATCGTGCGCCGCAAGGTCGTCTGTATGATGTCGATGCCGGTTTCCATCTCGTGCAGCCGGTCCTGGTTGTCCAGCAGCATGGCCTGCATCCGCGATATCTGGTCAAGCGCGCCGTTGAAGCGCTCCTGCGCGCTGAGCGCGGCCTTTTCGCTTTCATTGCGGGCCAGCGAAAGCTCGTTCAGGCGCTTTTCGTAAAGCGCCTGTTCGCGCCGGGCCTGTGCCCGCAGGCTGCCCGCCCCGATGCTGTCCATGAGCAGGAAGGCGGTGCTGACGATGGTCCAGCCGACGACCAGCACGATCCCCGCCCAGGCGAACAGCTGGCTGACGGGGGACAGGCGCACGAAACGGGTTTCGGTCTCCGAGCGCAGGAACAGCCGCTTTTCCGGGAACCAGCGTTCCAGAGTCCTGGAAACCTGATGAATCACGCGTTGCACCGCCCCAGCCTTTCCGATCCCGTCCCAAGCGTCAGACCCGGCCGCATCACCCCGATCGCGCCGGACCCCATATGCCTACTGGTTCGCCCCCGGGGGCGCAACAATTTTGGCCGCAAATGCCCGGCACGCCTGGCAATCCGGGAATTGTGGCAATTTTCTGCCGATCCGCCGGCGGGCACGCCCGATCCGCCTGCGGCCGCGCCGGTGCGCCGCGCCCGCCGCATG
>JALSRF010000009.1 GCA_026984895.1 Paracoccaceae bacterium | reverse complement strand
CACAGGACAGTGGCGGAGAGACAGGGATTCGAACCCTGGGATCCCGTGAAGGATCAACGGTTTTCGAGACCGCCCCGTTCGACCACTCCGGCACCTCTCCGCGTTGGGTCGTGGTGAACAGGCGCGCTTCTACGAAAACCTTCGCGCCGGCACAAGACAAAATACAAAATGCGCCCGCCCGGAAATGACGCGCCCCGGGCGCGCGGCGTGCGGCGCCGGGCGGGCCGCACCGCCCCCGTGATGCCCCCGTGATGCCCCCGTGATGCCCCCCGGGCCAACCGCGTGCCAACCGCGTGCCAACCGCGTGACGCCCCCGCGCCAACCCCGCGCCAACCGCGCATCGCCCCGCGTCACGCTCGCCCCGCCGCCCGCACCGCCGCCCCCGCGCCGCCGGCACCGCCCCGGCGACCGGTGCGCATGGGGTGGAAAAAACTGCGGCGAAGGTCTAGCCTTTCGGCAAACGCGCCAGACAGGAGCCCTCCATGCGACGAATCATGTGGTCCGTTCTCGTTCTTGCCGCCATCTGCATGCCGTTTGTGGCACGCGCGGCGGGCGATGTCTCGCGGCTGAGCGCGGCGCTTCGGCTGAACGACGTGATCGCGCTGATGCATGACGAGGGGCTGGTTTACGGCGAGGAAATCGCCATGTCGCTTTTCCCGACGCGAAGCGATGGCGCATGGCCGGCGGCGGTTGAACGCATCTACGACGAGAAGAAGATGCGCGCCGTGGCGCTGCCGATCTTCGAACGCAGCCTTGCCGAGACCGACCTGGCGCCGCTTCTGGCGTTTTTCGAATCCCCGCTGGGCAGGCGCATCACCGACCTGGAACTGTCCGCGCGGCGCGCGATGCTGGACGAATCGGTGGACCGGGCGAACGCGGCCCATGTGGCGCAGCTGATCGACGAAGGCGACCCGCGCATAGACCAGTTGCGCCGTTTCATCGAGGCCAACGACCTGCTGGAGGCCAATGTGCAGGGGGCTCTCAACTCGAACTATGCCTTCATGAAGGCGATGCTTGACGGCGGGGCCTATGATCCCTCGGTCACGCAGGGCGACATCCTGAACGACGTCCGCGATCAGGAGCCCTCGGTGCGCTCGGACACGGAAAAATGGCTGTTCGATTTCCTCTGGCTGGCCTATTCCGGGCTCAGCGACGAGGAACTGGACCAGTATATCGCCGTCTCCAGGACCCCCGAAGGCCAGGACATGAACCGGGCGCTGTTTGCGGGCTTCGATACCATGTTCGACCGGATCTCCGCCGCGCTCGGGGCCGAGGCGGCGCGCGTCATCACCGCCGAGGACCTCTGAGCGCGCAACGCCGATGCGGCGAAAACCGCGTTCGGGCAGGGTTGCGCCTTGACAGGCCGGCTGCTTTGCCCGATAAGCCGCACTTCCTGACGGGATTTTCCCGGCAGCGATGTCGCAATCAACGCCCCGCGCGGGGCGCGCTGTTCGAGGCGGCCCGACCGGGGCCGCAACACCGCCATGCGGGGCCGAAGAACGCGGAAAGAAGAAGGAATGACAGATGTTTGCGGTCCTCAAGACCGGTGGCAAGCAATACCGGGTTCGAAGCGGAGACGTGCTGCGCGTTGAACGGCTTGCCGCGGACGCGGGCGAAAAGGTCCAGTTCAACGAGATTCTCATGGTCGGCACGACGGTGGGCACCCCCACCGTCGAAGGCGCCGCCGTGCAGGCCGAGGTGATCGACCAGATCAGGGGCGAAAAGGTCATCCATTTCGTCCGGCGCCGGCGCAAGCACAGCTCCAAGCGCACCCGGGGGCACCGGCAGCAACTGACGCTGCTGCGCATCACCGAAATCCTCGAAAAGGGCGGCGAAAAGTCCGGCGTCAAGGCCGCGATCGGCGCCGGGTCGGTTTCGGCCGCTGCGGTTGCCGCCGCCGGGCCGTCGGGGAAAGCAGCGAAGCCGGCAGCGAAACCCGCGGCGAAGCCGGCCGCGAAAAAGGCCGAGGCCGCGCCGAAGACGGTCGCGAAGGCCGCGCCGAAAGCCGCGCCGAAGGCGGCGGCGGGCGGCGACGACCTGAAACGCCTTTCCGGTGTCGGCCCCGCGCTTGAGAAAAAGCTGCACGAGGCGGGGGTCACCACCTTCGCGCAGATCGCGGCGTGGAAGAAGGCCGATATCGAGGCGATGGACGAAAAGCTGTCGTTCAAGGGCCGGATCGAGCGTGAAGGCTGGGTCGCCCAGGCCAGGAAACTGGCCGCCGAGAAGGAGTAACAGAGCATGGCACACAAGAAAGCAGGCGGTTCATCGCGCAACGGGCGCGACAGCGCCGGGCGTCGTCTGGGCGTCAAGATGTTCGGTGGGGAACACGCCATACCGGGCAACATCATCGTGCGCCAGCGCGGCACCAAATGGTGGCCGGGCGAGGGCGTCGGCATGGGCAGGGATCACACCATCTTTGCAACCGTCGAGGGCGCCGTAACCTTCAGGAAGGGCCTCAAGGGGCGCACCTTCATTTCGGTCCTCCCGGTCGCGGAGGCAGCCGAGTAGCCGAGCAGACATCAGATCAGTTTGGTGGGGGATCGGCGAAAGCCGGTTCCCCTTTCTTTTTTGCAGCGGAGCATGAATTACATGACAACAATGACCCCCGAAGCGGGTTCGAACGATGCCGGCGCCCCGGCCATGGGCGCCGCCGCCAGCTGCGCGGGTTCGCTCAATTCTGCGTGTGGGCGGCGTGCTTTTCGGCCGGGCGCCAGACCGGCGCGGGCCGCGCGTGCCGGGTGCCGCCGCGACGCGCGCCGGCCCGAAATCATGGCGTATTACCGCAACGATGGCACCGGTCTGCGGCCGGCGCCGCGGATTGTTTCCATGTTCACGACAGCACCCGCGCGCATCCTCCCCCTCTTGCAGGAAGGTGCTAGCGTGTCCACCTTGGACAGGCGATGGCGCAGCGCGTGCTCGTCCGGCGCGCCGGGCATGGGCGGCGTGGCGCGCAGGCAAAACGATTTCTTCGCTGCCCGGGCCGGCGCGGCGGTGTCGGGCGGGCTCTTCAGCCCCTTTTCGGGAGGAAACGCATGATTTTCGACACGATCACCAATCTGCCGACGATCCAGGCCCGGCGCTTCATCCTGCGCCCGCTGCGCAAGTCCGATGCGGGCCTGCTGGAACTGCACATGGGCGACGAGCGCGTGGCGCGCGCCACTGCCGCCATTGCCCACCCGCTGCCGCCCGGTGCGACCGAGGCCTATATCGCCCGTGCCCAGCGCGCGGACCGCGACGACGACATCTGGGTGATGGACGGCAGCGCCTCGGGGCTGGCCGAGGTTCTGGGCGTGGTCTGGCTGACCCGCATGGACCGCGACCAGTCCGAGATCAACTTCTGGGTGGCGCCGGCCTTCTGGAACGCGGGGATCGCCTCGGAAGCGGTGCGCGCGATGATCAGGGCCAACCCGCACGAGGCCAGGACGATGTTCGCCGAGGTGTTCCAGGACAACCCGGCCTCGGCCCGGGTGGTGACCAACGCGGGTTTCGAATATCTTGGCGATGCCGAGGCGTTTTCGGTGGCGCGCGGGGTCACGGTGCCAACCTGGACCTATGTGAAGAAACTCGCGGACTAGCCCCGCCGGGCGGTCCGCGAAACGCCGGACCGCCGCTCTCCAGACCCCGAAGATGGCGCGTCCGGCCCCCGCAGATGCTGCGGGGCGCGGAATTTCGGGGTATCGGAGAAGAACGATGAGCGACCCGATCGAAACCGAACGCCTGCTGCTGCGCCCGCCCGTGCCCGCCGATGCCCCGGCGATCGCTCGGCTGGTCGGCGATTTCGAGGTGTCGCGCTGGCTCGCCGTGGTGCCGCACCCCTATACGCTGGAAGACGCCCTTGAGTTCATCGAGCATATTTCCGGCCGGTGGGATCGGGCGATCACGCGCGACGGCGAACTGATCGGTGTCGTCGGCATCACCACCAGCCTCGGTTACTGGCTGGGCCAGCCCTTCTGGGGCTGCGGCTACATGAGCGAGGCGGCCGGGGCGCTGGTGGACGCGTGGTTTTCATTCGCCCCGGCAGCCGAGCATGGTTCCGAGGGCAGCACCCGGCCGCGGGCGGAAGCAGGGCGCCCGGCCAAGGGGGCGGCCGGGCGCTGCCCGGCGGCGCCGCCGGGCGGAACGGTTGGCGAGGGCACCGTGCAGCCCGCGCGCCTCGCCTCCGGCTATTTCACCGGCAACACCGCCTCGGCCCGCGTCCTCACCAGGCTCGGCTTTGTCCCCGAGGGCACCGAAACCGTCCACGCCCGCGCCCTGGGGCGCGCGGTGACGTCGCAACGCGTGGTGCTGAGCCGCGCCCGATGGGAGGCGCGCCATGGATGACATCCGCACCGAGCGCCTGCGTTGGCGCCTGCCGCGCGCCGATGACTTCGGCGCCTTCCTTTCGCTGGTGTCCGATTATGAGGTGGTGAAATGGACGGCAAGCTGGCCGCACCCGCCCGACCCGGAACTGGTGCGCCGGCGCTGCGAACCAGTGCCGCCCGAACAGGGCTTTGCCGGGCTGATCTGGCACGAGGGCGCCTGCATCGGCGCCATGGGGATTGTCGAGGCCGAGATCGGCTTTGCCCTTGCGCGCGCACACTGGGGGCGCGGCTTTGCCAGCGAAATGGCCGCCGCCATGATCGCGCGCGCCTTTCAGCGCTACGACTGGCCGCAAATCGCGGCCGGCGTGTTCGCGGGCAACGCCGCTTCGATGCGGGTGCTGGAAAAGCGCGGGTTCGTCGAAACCGGGCAGGGCACCCACGCCAACGCCGCGCAGGGCGCCACGCTGCCGATCACCCGTTACGCGCTCACCCGCGCGGCGTGGCTGGCCGCCAACCCGCTCAGCCTCGAGACCGCGCGCCTTGTCATCCGCCCTTACATCCCCGCCGATGCCCCCGCCTTTCGCGCCATCGCCAACCACGCGAGCGTCGCACGCATGATGACGAGCGTCCCCCATCCGATGAGCGAAGCGCAGGCCGCCGACTGGATCGCCGCGCGCGCCTGGACGGGCCGGCCCGGCTTCTGCCTCGGGGTGTGGCTGAAGGACGGCCCGCTGATCGGCAACCTCGGCCTGGGCGGCGCGCCGCTGTCCACGATGTATTTCTTCGGCCCCCGGCATTGGCGCCGGGGCTACGCCACCGAGGCGATGCGGGCCTTTCTGGGCTGGGCCTTCCCGGCCTTCGGGCTGGCCGAAATCGCCGCCGGCGCCATGGCCGACAACCCCGCCAGCGCGCGCGTGCTCGAAAAGCTGGGCTTTGCGCGCGCGGGCACCGCCACATGCAAATCGCCGGCAAGGCTTGAGGAAGTGCCGCAATACCTCTATCGCCTGAGCCGAACCCGATTCGAGGCTGCCAGATGAAATTTCTCGATCTCGCCAAGGTCCATGTCCGCTCGGGCGGCGGCGGGGCGGGCTGCGTGTCGTTCCGGCGCGAAAAATACATCGAATACGGCGGCCCCAACGGCGGCGACGGCGGGCGTGGCGGCGATGTCTGGGCCGAGGCGGTGGACGGGCTGAACACGCTGATCGACTTCCGCTACCAGCAGCATTTCTTTGCGAAGAACGGGCAGGCGGGCATGGGCAGCCAGAAGACCGGCGCTGATGGCGACGACATCGTGCTGCGGGTGCCGGTGGGCACCGAGATCCTGGACGAGGACCAGCAAACCGTGATCGCCGACCTGACCGAACCGGGCCAGCGGGTGTTGCTGGCCAGGGGCGGCAACGGCGGCTGGGGCAACCTGCATTTCAAGAGCGCCACCAACCGCGCCCCGCGCCGCGCCAACCCGGGGCAGGAAGGCGTCGAACGCACGCTCTGGCTGCGGCTGAAACTGATCGCCGAT
>JALSRF010000008.1 GCA_026984895.1 Paracoccaceae bacterium | reverse complement strand
CACGTTCGTCCCCAGAGCGTTGATCGTGCCGGCACCGGTTATGACGACCCGTCTCATGTGCCCTTTTCTGAAACCAGCCGTTCGACCGCCGCCACGATCGAGCCGATCGTGGAAATGTCGAAGCCCGACGTTTCGGGCGCGTTGGCATTGAACGGAACATCCACGTCGAATGTCTCTTCGATCGCGAAGATGCTTTCCACCAGCGCCAGGCTGTCCAGCCCGAGGGCGGCGGGCGACTGCTCAAGGCGAATGTCGGCGGCCTCAAGCATCGCCTGTTCGGCAATGATCTCGATCACCTTGTCGCGAATGTCGTCAGCCATCCCTGCCCCTGCGCATCACAACCGCGCCTCTCAGCGCCCGTTTAGCGTTTCGGCGGGGTCTTGGGAACCGGTTTCTTGGCGGCGAGTTGGCGCAGGATGCGCGGCAGGCGGCGCAGCGCCTTGTAGCTTTCGATCTGGGCCGACATGCGCGTGGCCGGATAGCCCATCATCGCCCGCCCCGCCGGCACGTTCGACAACACCATCGAGCCCGCGGCGACGATCACCCCGTCGCCCAGGCTGATGTTGTCGGCGACGCCGGCCTGGCCGCCCAGCACCACATTGTCGCCCAGCACCGCCGAGCCCGCCACGCCGGCCTGCCCGCATATCAGGCAGTTGCGCCCCAGCGTCACGTTGTGGCCGATCTGGACCAGGTTGTCGATCCGGGTGCCGTCGCCGACCCGGGTCGGGCGGATCGTGCCCGCGTCGATGCAGCTGTTGGCGCCCACGTGAACATCATCGCCGATCTCGACGCCGCCAAGGGATTCGATCTTCAGCCAGGCCTGGCGCTCGGCCCCGCCGGCCGCTTCGTCGCCAAGGGTTTCGCGCAGCACCTCCATGCGCGACTTTTCCGCCGTGACATAGGAAAAACCGTCGGCCCCGATCACCACGCCCGGCAGCGCGTGAAACCGCGCCCCGATGCGCACCCCGGAGGCGATCCGCACCCCGTCCTCAAGCCGCGCCCCGTCGCCGATCCGCACGCCCGCGCCGATGCTCACATGAGCGCCGAGCCACACGCCCTCGCCCAGAACCGCGCCCGGCCCGACCAGCGAAAACGCCCCGACCGACACATGGGCACCGATCCGGGCGCCGGGGTCGATCTGCGCGCCGGGGTGGATTTCGCCCCGGCCCGCGCGCGCATCGTCGCCGCCGGGCCCGCCCGTGGCCGCGCGCCGGCCCGCCAGATGCGCCGTCAGCGCCGCCAGGGCCAGCCGCGGCCGGGCGACGAAGACCGCCGCCTCCAGCCCCAGGGCCTTCCAGTCGGCGCCTTCCCAGAGCACGGCGGCACGCGCGCGCCCTTGCGCCAGCGCCTCGCCATAGGCCGGCCGCATTGCCACCGCCAGCTGGTCGGGTCCGGCCTCGGCCGGCTCGGCCGCGCCGCATATGCGCAACGACAGGTCCCCTGCCGCCGGCGCCTGCAGCGCCCGGGCGATTTCGGCGATGGTGAATGCGCTCATGGCGGCCTCTTGCTTGGGCGGGCTTGGGCGGGCTTGGGCGGGGCGGCGATCGCCGGCGCGACGATCGCACCACCCCCGAAGCACAGACTTAGCCGCGAACCGCCCGCAGTTCCACCCCGGCGTTCTGCAGCGCCGCGAAAATCCTGCGGTCGCGGCCGTAGATGTCGCCGCGAAAGTTGATCTCCCCCCTGGGCGAGGTGAAGGCGGTTCTGTAGACCAGGTGCACCGGCACATGCCTTTTCAGTTCGACGATCTGCTCGACCCCGGTGGCCAGTTGCGCCTGGAAGAACTGCTTCGGGTTGCGGGTCTGGCGGGCAAGCAGCGTGTAGGCGAATTCGAACGGATCGCGCAGCCGGATGCAGCCGTGGCTGTAGGCGCGCCGGTCGCGTCCGAACAGGTTCTTGGCCGGCGTGTCGTGCAGGTAGATGTTGAACCGGTTCGGGAACATGAACTTGACCAGCCCCAGCGCATTGCGCCGCGAGGGCGGCTGTTTCAGATCGAAGGGGAAGGTGGTTTCGTCATACTGGGTGAAATCCACCGAGGCCCGGTCCACGTCCTGACCGTTCGCGTCCAGCACCTGCAACTGCCCTGCGGCATAGGGATCCTTTTGCATCAGCGGCAGGTATTCCTTGATCGCGATCGAGCGCGGCACGTTCCAGGTCGGGTTGATCACCATGTATTCCATTTCGTCGGAAAACTCGGGGCTGCGGCGATCCTCGGCCGCCGCGCCGACCACCGCGCGCGTGCGGAAGGTCGGCTTGCCGTTGTCGATCACCTCGGCGGTGAAGGCCGCCAGGTTCACCCAGATGTGGCGCTCTCCGCGCGGGAAGTTCAGCCAGCGCTCGCGCTCCATCGCCACGATGATCGAGGCCAGCCGCCGCTCGGGGCTGGTGTTCAGCGCCTTGAGCGTGCCCGCCCCGGCCACCCCGTCGGGGTTGAGCCCGTGGGCAAGCTGGAACCGCTGCACCGCCTTTTGCAGGTTGACATCGAAGGTCGCGCTGGCACTGCGGCGCATGAACCCCATGGCAATGAGCCGGTTGCGCAGCGCGACGACCTGAGCGCCGCTGTCGCCGGGCCTGATCTTGCGGCCCGGCACCTTCGGCCCCCAGCCGCCACGCGCCAGCACCTTTTCCATCGCCAGCTTGTGTTTCATCAGGCGCGTGTATTCCGGCGTGGCCGGGGGCAGCGCGCGAAGATAGGCGCCGGGCGAGGACTTCGAGAAATTGGTCAGGGTGGTCAGCCGGTCGCGGCGCGGCGCCTTGCGCGCGATTTCCCGATCGACGCGCGACGGCGTCAGAACGCCGCTCTGGACATCCTGCGCATAGCGCAGAAACAGCTGCGAAAGCGCGACCTCGACATGGCCCAGGTCGCGCTCGGAACGCACCTTGCGCAGGTTCGCGCGCAGCAGTTGCGTGTCATAGGCGCTGGCCGGCAGCCCGTGGTCGTCAGCCGCCGACACGGCCTTCAGCAGCGCATTGCGCCGCGCGCGCCCGGCCGCCGAGCGCCCGGTCCAGATCGCCTGGTATCCGTTGGCCTTGTAAAAGGCGGCGAGGGCCCTGTCGCGCGCGGCCGCCTCGGCCACGCCCTGCATGAATGCCGAGCCCTGCGCCACCGCGGCCGCAGCCGCCCGCGCCCCGCCAAGAGCCGGGAAGAGAGAAACAAACGAGGCCGCGCCACCAAGAAACGCCCGGCGAGAAGAAAACTTGCTGCTGCTGTCCATCGATCACCCTTGAGCCGGAAACCGCACCTGCGCGGTCAATCGCACATGCACGGTCAATTGCGCCTGCACTGTGTTTGCGAACATGGCTATATTGCGGCGGTTTCGGGTTCACAACCGTGTGACCGGCCGTGGGGTTACACTTTCGCAACAGCCCCGAAAAAAGCCGCGCACATGCGCCCGCCGCAGCAAATGGGCGAAATCCCGCCGATTTCAAGGGGATGCCGCGAGTTTTCAAAATGTTCGCCTTGGACGCTCCATGCAGCTGTGGCACAGTCCCGTCACCACGGGGATGATATTTCGCACGGCCCGGGCTGCCGTCGGGCGCCGCGAAAGGACGAGGGAAAGAGAATCAATGACCGCCGACCGTTTGCCAACGATGTCCAGACGCGCCCTTCTCGGGGCATTCGCAGCCACCGCTGTCACCGCCGCACCGACCTTCGCCAAGGCCGCGGGATTCCTGCGCGGCGCCGGCGATATCCGACGGCTTTCGATGTATTCCGGGCGCACCGGCGAATCGATCGACACCATCTACTGGCTGGAGGGGAAATACATCCCGGAGGCCCTGAAAGAGATCAACTATTTCATGCGCGACTGGCGTTTCAACAAGGTCATCTCGATCGACACCAGGACGCTGGACATCATGGCCGCATCCCATGCCCTGATGGAAACGAACGAACCCTACATGATGCTGTCGGGCTATCGCACCCCGAAGACCAACGCCATGCTGCGCGCCCGCTCGCGCAAGGTGGCCAAGCACTCCTTGCACATGAAGGGGCAGGCCGGCGACCTGCGGCTGAAGTCGCGCAGCGTCAGTCAGATGGCAAAGGCTGCGCTGGCCTGTCACGCCGGCGGAGTCGGCCGCTATTACCACTCCAATTTCGTGCACATGGACTGCGGCGCCGTGCGCACCTGGCGCGGCTAGCAGGGACCTTCACCGGGCCGCGCTCAGGGGCGCCGGACGCGACCTGCCCGCCTGCCCGCCTGCCGACAATCCCACCTGCCGGCCATGCTGACAACCGGCGCGCGTCAGCGCCGGCCATGACGCCATCGCGTATCGCGAGACCGCCGCCGGGCGAATGTCAGCCGGGCGCCCCTCCCCGCACCCGCAGCCGTTTCCGCACCCGCAACGGCCGCATGCTTGGCGCATGCCCGGCCATGGCCCGGCGGGTGGTTCGCCCCGGGCAACAATTGCCGGCACGATCTCTCATTGACGCCCGATCCCGCAATCGCGCAATCGCGGCCGCGCGCCACAACTTGCGTGGCCGCCGGAAAGATGATTGTTTCCCGGGGTCGTCATGATTTTGCGAAAGGCTTGTGTTGCGATGCCTGATACCGTTTCCCCACGCATGCGCGTCCGCCTCCCTGGCGTGCTCCTGGCATTTCTGGGCGCGATCTTCTGGATACTGCCCGCCCCGGCGCAGGCGCATGTGCTCAAGACCTCCAGCGGCTTCGTCTATTTCAACACGCAAAAAGGCACCCTGGGCATCAACATCCAGCTGAACCTGGAAGCCGCTCTGGCCGGGATATCCCCGGAACTGGCGCGAACCGAGGACAGCCCGAACGCCAACGAATACAACCAGTTGCGCGCCCTGCCCCCGGAAGCGCTGAAACAGAGGTTCGCCGCGTTTCGCCAGGAGTTCCTGGACGGGCTGCGCCTGACCATCGACGGCAAGCCGGCACGGCTTTCGATCGTGCGCGAAAACTTCCGCGAGGTCGGCGACATGACCAAGCCGCGCTATACGGCGATCGTGGTCGAAACCCCCTGGCCCCCCGAGGCAAAGGCCTTCACCTTCGGCTGGGACAAGCGGTTCGGCCGCATCGCGCTTCGCACCGGCGACCGGCGGGTGCGCACGATGAAGATCGAGATGATCGACCCCGGGCAGACCAGTTCCGCCTGGGTCATCGACGACATAAAGGCGCGCTCGACCTTCGACATGATCAAGGATTTTCTCAAGATCGGCTACACCCACATCGTCCCCGAGGGAACCGATCACATCCTGTTCGTTCTCGGGATTTTCCTGCTGTCGATCAAGCTGCGCCCGATCCTGATCCAGGTGACCTCGTTCACCGTGGCGCATACGCTGACCCTTGGCCTTGGCACGGCGGGGATCGTCAATCTGCCGCCGTCCATCGTCGAGCCGCTTATTGCCGCTTCCATCGTCTATGTGGCGGTCGAGAACATCCTGCGCCCGACGCTCAGCCCATGGCGGCCGGTCATCGTCTTTCTGTTCGGGCTGCTGCACGGTCTCGGCTTTGCCGGCATCCTGCAGGAGATCGGCATCCCGAAGGGCGATTTCCTTCTGGGGCTGCTCAGTTTCAACGTCGGGGTCGAACTGGGCCAGCTCAGCGTCATTGCCGTGGCCTATCTGCTGGTGGGACTCTGGTTCGGCAAGAAGCCGTGGTATCGCCAGCGCGTGGTCATCCCCGGTTCGCTGCTGATCGCGCTGATCGGGGCGTTCTGGTTCATTCAGCGGGTGTTCTTCACCTACTAGGCTCAAGCCCCCCGGGGCAGGAAGAAGCGCCCTGCCGCGCGGCCCCGGTCGCGGCCCGGTCGCGGCCCCGTATCCCCGGCCCCGTGTCCCGGCCCCGTGTCCCGGCCCCGTGTCCCGGCCCCGTGTCCCGGCCAGCGCCC
>JALSRF010000007.1 GCA_026984895.1 Paracoccaceae bacterium | reverse complement strand
CGTGAGCAGACCGGCATATTCGCCCTGGGCGCCCGAATTGGGCTGCATCGACATGGCATCGTAGCCGGTGATCTCGCACAGCTTTTCGGAAAGATCGTCGATCATCCGGCAATAGCCCTGCACCTGGTCGCGCGGCGCGAACGGGTGGATATTGGCGAACTCGGGCCAGGAGATCGGCATCATCTCGGCGGCCGCGTTCAGCTTCATGGTGCACGAGCCCAGAGGGATCATCGCCCGGTCCAGCGCCAGGTCGCGGTCGGCGAGGCGGCGCATGTAGCGCATCATCTCGGTTTCGGCGCGGTTCATGTGAAAGACCGGATGGGTCAGATAGTCGCTTTCGCGCACCATCGCCGGGTCGATCCGGTGATAGTCGGCGGCGAAATCGTCGCGGCTGTGGTTCAGCCCGAAGGCGCGCCAGACCGCCTCCAGGTTTCCGGGGCGCACGGTTTCGTCCAGCGTGATGCCAAGGCGCGTGTCGCCGATCCGGCGCAGGTTGATCCGCTCGGCAAGGGCCGCGTTGTAGATCACGCCCTGCATCGGGCCGACATCGACGGTGATCGTGTCGAAGAAATGCTCGGGCTCCACCCTGAAGCCGCCGGCCTCCAGCCCGCGCGCCAGCCGGTCGGTCTTGCGGTGGATGCGCTGGGCGATGGCCTTGAGCCCCTCGGGGCCGTGGAACACCGCATACATCGAGGCCATCACCGCCAGCAGCGCCTGCGCGGTGCACACGTTGCTGGTCGCCTTCTCGCGGCGGATGTGCTGCTCGCGGGTCTGCAGCGACAGCCGGTAGGCCCGGTGGCCGTGGCTGTCCACCGAAACCCCGACAAGCCGCCCCGGCATCGCCCGCTTGTAGGCGTCGCGACAGGCCATGTAGGCGGCATGCGGCCCGCCAAAACCCAGCGGCACCCCGAAACGCTGGGTCGAGCCCACGGCAATGTCCGCCCCCATGGCGCCGGGTTCCTTCAGCAAGGTCAGCGCCAGCGGATCGGCGATCACGATGCCGATGGCGCGCGCCGCGTGCAGCGCCTCCATCTGCCCGGTGAAATCGCGCAAGTGCCCGTAGGTGCCCGGATACTGGAACACCGCCCCGAAGACCTTTTCGGCTTCCAGATCTTCCGGCGCGCCGACGATCACCTCGATCCCCAGCGGCGCAGCGCGGGTCCTGATCACGCCGATGTTCTGCGGATGGCAGTTTTCATCGACGAAAAATGCGCTCGCCTTCGACTTCGCCACCCGCTGCGCCATGGTCATCGCCTCGGCCGCCGCGGTGGCCTCGTCCAGCAACGAGGCATTGGCGATCTCCAGCCCCGTAAGGTCGGCCACCATGGTCTGGTAGTTCAGCAACGCTTCCAGCCGCCCCTGGCTGATCTCCGGCTGATAGGGCGTGTAGGCGGTATACCACGCGGGGTTTTCCAGAATGTTGCGCTGGATCGCCGGCGGGGTGACCGTGCCGTGATAGCCCATGCCGATCATGGTGGTGAACACCTTGTTCTGCTTCGCCACCTGGCGCATCTCGTAAAGCAGTGCGCGCTCGCTCTTCGGCTTGCCGAAATCCAGCGGCTCGCGCTGACGGATGCCGGCCGGGATGGTCTGCTCCACCAGTTCGTCCAGAGAGCCAACCCCCACAACTTCGAGCATCCCGGCCATCTCGGCCGGGCTGGGCCCGATGTGGCGGCGGTTGGCGAAATCATACGGCAGATAATCCGTGGGCGTAAAAGGCATGGCCGATCCTCGCTTCGGGGAAAAGAACCCCCTCCCCTTCTTCTGTCCCAAAATATCCTCGCCGAAGGCATGGCCCGGTCTCGCCGGGCCACCCGTTCAGCCGATGAAGTCCTTGTAGGCGGCCTCGTCCATGAAGCCGTCCAGCGCCGACAGGTCCTCGACCTTCATCTTGAAGAACCAGCCGTCGTCCAGCGGCGCCTCGTTGACCTTGCCCGGATCGTCGGCCAGAACCTCGTTCACCTCCACGATCTCGCCATCGAGCGGGGCCAGGATGTCGGACGCCGCCTTGACGCTCTCGATCACCACCACCTCGTCGCCCCTGGACACGGTGGTGCCCGGCTCGGGCAATTCGACGAACACCACATCGCCAAGCTGTTCGCTGGCATGCTCCGTGATCCCCACCACCACAAGATCGTCCTCGACCCTGAGCCATTCGTGTTCTTCGGTGTATTTCATCTGTCGCTCCTGTTGTCAGCGTTTGTAGGTCGATGGCCGGAAGGGCAGCGGCGACACCCTGGCCGGAAGGCGCTTGCCGCGCACCTCGCCAAAAACCTGCGTGCCGTCAAGCGCATGTTCGGTCCCGACGTATCCCATCGCCATCGGGCGTTCGATCGACGGGCCATATGCGCCGGATGTCACGGCGCCGATGGCCTCGCCCCCCTCGGGCGCGGCGTAAAGCACCGTGCCCTCGCGCATCGGCGCGCGGCCCTCGGGCAGGATGCCCACGCGCCGGCGCGTCGGGCCGTTTTCCAGTTCGTCCAGAATGCGCGCGGCGCCGGGAAAGCCGCCCGCGCGCGCGCCGCCCTTGCGCCGCACCTTCTGGATCGCCCAGTCCAGCGCCGCCTCGACCGGGCTGGTGGTTTCGTCGATGTCATGGCCGTAAAGGCACAGCCCCGCCTCCAGGCGCAGGCTGTCACGCGCGCCAAGCCCGATGGCCTCGACCTCGTCCATCTCCAGCAGCGCGCGGGCCAGGTCGACCGCCTTGCCATTGGGCACCGAAACCTCGTAGCCGTCCTCGCCGGTATAGCCCGAACGGGAAACCCAGCATTCCTCGCCGAAGAACCCGAGGTTCGCGCTGTCCATGAAGCGCATCCCCGCCGCGTAAGGGTTCAGCCGCGACAGCGCCGCTTCGGCTTTCGGCCCCTGCAGGGCGATCAGCGCGCGCTCCTCGATCACCTCGATCTCGCAACTATCCGACAGATGCGCGCGCATATGCGCAATGTCGGCCTCCTTGCAGGCGGCGTTGACCACCAGCAGCAGGTGGTCGCCGCGGTTGGCCACCATCAGGTCGTCCAGGATGCCGCCGGCCTCATTGGTGAACATCGCGTAGCGCTGGCGCCCCTCTTGCAGGCCCAGAACCGAGACCGGCACCAGTGTTTCCAGCGCGGCGGCCGCATCCGCCAGATCGCCCGAGCGTGGGCGCAGGACCACCTGGCCCATGTGGCTGACGTCAAAAAGCCCGGCGGCCGCGCGGGTGTGCAGGTGCTCCTTCAGCACGCCCAGCCCGTATTGCACCGGCATTTCCCAGCCCGCGAAGGGCACCATTTTCGCGCCGAGTTCGTTGTGAAGATCGAAGAAAACCGTGCGTTTCAGATCGGCCATGCCGCCCCTCTTTCCAACTCGCCGGCTTGTCGCAATCCGGCACCAGACAGGCAGCAGCGCCGCCTTTCGATGCCCCCTCTGTCCTTTCGCCTGAGATCGCTATCCCTTCGGCGGGCGCGTCTTGCGCCTCTCTCCAGAGTGTCTTGCCCATGCGCAGGTCCTGAGGGCCTGAGAGTTTCCGGGGCGGTTGCTCCTTCGGCACTGGCGATGGCCAGATTCTCCCTGCGTTGGCGCGGCGAGGCTAGCCGAGGCAACGGCGCGATACAACCCCGCGTGTGCGACAGTATGCCAAACCCTCCGGGCGGAGCCCCCCTTCGGGGGGCAAGACCGCATGTCGGCCCCTGGCGGGGCCTCCGGTCCGCTCCGCTCGGGAGGTATTTCGGCCAAGAAGAAGGGCAGATGGCGATTGATCGTCGCGCGCGGGCCGGGGATAAGGGGCGGATGGGAGAGGTGTTCATTTTCGGATATGGATCGCTGGTGAACCGGCGCACCCATGGCTATGCCTGTGTGCGTCGCGCTGGCGTGCGGGGCTGGCAGCGGGTCTGGCGGTATACGCCCTGGCGCGAGGTCGCCTTTCTGGACGTGGTGCGCGCGCCGGGGCATCGGCTGCGCGGTCTCGTGCTGGGCGTGCCGGGTGTGGCGCCCGAGCTTGACCGGCGCGAGCGCGCCTATCGCCGCATCGAGGTGACGCGAGAGATCGACGGCGCCTGGCCGCCGGACCGGCCGGTCAGCATGTTCGCGATCCCGCCCGACCGGGACGACGGCGGCCGGGGGCGCGGGCATGTGTTGTTGCTGAGTTACATCGACGTCGTGGCGCAGGGCTATCTGGCGGAATTCGGCGCGGACGGCGTGCACGAGTTTTTCGAGACGACGAAAGGCTGGGACGCCCCGGTTCTCGATGACCGGGCGGCGCCGCGCTATCCGCGCGCGGTTTCGCCGGACGCGCGACTGGCGGCGCTGGTCGATCAGTGGCTGGAGACGCTCGGCGCCACGATCGTCCCGCCCCGGGCTGCGCCGTCGTGACAGCCTGGCGGGAACCGGAAAATGCCGACGTGCGCCGTCGGCGGGGGGCGTGGCATGGCCCTGTCGCAACGCCTCGGACGTTGGCCGGTCATCGCGCCGATTCTGCCCGGCAGGCCGCGCGCGGAACCGCCCCTGGATGGGCGCGATGCGGCCGCTGGCGGGCTGGCCGATGACGGGTGCGGCCGGGCGCAACCGGGCACCGGCCGCCGCAGCCGGCTGGCGCGCAAGGCCGGCTCCGGGCAAGGCGACGGGGGGGGCGGGCGCAACCGGGCGCCTCGGGAAACCCGGAGATCGCGCGCGCATGCCTTTTTCTTCGGGCTCACGGGCAGTCCGCCGCCTGTTCGGGCGCGGTGATCACGCAGGCCCCCGGCAAGGCATCCGCATTCGGAGAGACCGCCAGAACGACGAAGTCCTGCGCGGCGGGATAGACCTTTTGCAGGCGCGCCTTGAGGCTTGCCTCGGACACCGCATCCAGAAGCTGCTGCAATTCGAAAGTCATTTGCGGGCTCTGGCCGTCCAGAACGGCCATCAGGGCGGAAAAGGCCATGCTTGCGGGGTCGTCGGCCCTGCGCCGAAGTCTTTCCGCCAGCGGGGCCTTGAGCCGTGAAACGGGTCCTGCCGGGCCTTCCGAACGAAAGGCCGAATAGGCGGTGCGCACGGCCTCTTCGGTCTGTGCCAGCTTGTCCGTGGCAACCTGTCCACGCAGCACCAGAAGGCGGTTGGCCCGGGTATAGCCATCCAGCCCCGCGCCAAACCCGTAAGCGGCGCGCAGCCGGGTGCGCACGGCATCGAACAACACGCCGTTTTCCCCGCCGCCAAGCGCGCGAACCAGGATCAGGTCCTCCATTTCACCGTCTTCGGCCGCCGGCGGCAGCGGCGCGACGAATGCCAGGGTGCTTGTCTGCGCATCCGGCACGTGCAGCAGGATGCGCCCGGGCCTGAGGTTTGCCCGGATCGAAAGAGCGGGAATGCGCGCGCCTTCCGGCACACCCTCCAGCAGGGCGTCCACCATGCGACCGGCCTCCTGCGCATCCAGCGCACCGGCGATCACCAGCCTTGCGTTTGCCCGGGCAAGCACGGTGCGGCGCCACAAGGCGACGTCATCGCGGGTGACGGAACTGATCATGCCGGGCTGATCGAGCGACAGCGCGGCGCGGATGGGCGCATCGCCGAACGCCACCCAGCGCAGGGCGGCAAAGCCCCGATCCTCGGGCCGCGCGCCGATCTCGGCCATTTGGGCCGCAAGGCCATCGCGGACCCGCACGAGCCATTTGTCATCCAGCAGTGGCGCGCGCAGATGGGCATTGGCGATCCGCACGGCCTTTTCAAGGTTTTCCTTCGGAACCACCAGCGAGCCCAGAATGTTGTCCGGGGTCGCGCTCAGGCGGGCCTGCGCGTGAAGGTCGGCGAAATCTTCGACCGCCTGACCGGCAGGGTATCCCTCGGCCCCCCCTGACAGCACCAGTTTCGCGCCGATATAGGGCACCGCCTGGTTGACGTCGGCGCGGCTGACCCAGTCGGTCGCCCAGGCAACCTGGATGGCAACG
>JALSRF010000006.1 GCA_026984895.1 Paracoccaceae bacterium | reverse complement strand
AATTCGGACGCCGAGCGCGAAGCCATGATCCGCCGGCGCATGTTGGTGGTGTTTCTCGACGAATTGCAGGCCGACCCCGCCGCCGCCGCGCGCCGCGCGCTCGCCCTGCTGGGTCCGGTTGATCGCCTGGTGGTGCATTTCGATGTGGATGTCATCGACTTCGCCGAATGCCCCCTGGGCGAAAACTACCGCCACGGCGAAGGCGCAACCCTTGCGCAGGCCACCGGCGCGCTGGCCCACCTCGCCAGCAACCGCGCGTTTTGCGGCGTCACCATCGCCCAGCTCAACCCCGACCACGGCGACGCCGGGATGGCCACGCTGAAACGGTTTTCCAGGGCGCTGGCCACGGCATTGTCACAGCCGGTCGCCACCTGAACAGGGCGTTTCCATTCCCACACCGGCGCTTGCCGGGCTGCTCGGCCCGGCGCCGCGCCGGCGCTGAACTCGTTTGCGGATCCGGCCCTGGCCGGCGCCGCGATGCGCCCCCCGCAATCCGCCGCGCCTCTGCCCGCATCGCACCGACAGCCGGCCCGGATCGGGACGCGCCCGGGCGCGCTTATCGCGCGTCCCAGCGCGGCGGCACGAGGCCCGCCTGAAACCAGCTCACCAGGGAGACCATCGAATACACCGGCAGTCCGGTGGCGGCGGCGATATCGCCGGCATAGGGGCACATGTTGGTGCATTCCAGCACGATAGCGCCCAGATCGGGGGTTTCCCGCTGCAGCGCCAGCGCCGCCGCGACATTGTCGGCGCGCGCCGCCTCGATGTTCATCTCGGGCGCGTTGTCGAGGAGCGCGCGGGTGAATTCGCGCCCGCCCTCGGTGCTGCCGATCGGCGTGCCCTCGGGCACGTGCGCAGCCACGAGATGTTCGCGTCGCAGGCTCGAGGCCGATACCGTCAGAACCCCGGCGCGCCGCCCCGCCGGCAGGGTGCGGTTGACCATCTCGACCTGCATCAGCGACGAGGTCAGCACCGGCACCGGCACCGGCAGCGCCTCGGCCAATTGCCGCTGATACAGCGACAGGAAGCCGCAATTGGTGGCGATCCCGTCGGCGCCGTCGGCGACCAGTTGCCGGGCCGCGTCGATGAAGGCGCCCGAAAGCCCCTCGGCGCCCCGGCGCACCACCCGATCCGGCGTCGCGTCGCGCACCACGCGATAGAGCACCGGGAAATCCCAGGTCAGCGCGTTGCCCATGTCGCCGGGGATGCGGGGAAATCGCGCCTCGAGCATCACGATACCCACCGCCGCGCCCCAGATCGGCTTGCCCCCCTTGGCGATCATGCCTCTTCCTCCGTCAGGATCCGCGCGGCCAGTTCACCGGCCCGATCCATGTAGATGCTGGATATCCCCTGCCGGACGGCCGCGGCGATCTGATCCATCCGCGTGGTGATGTGCCTGCCCAGCAGGTCCGCCGCAAGCGGCGCGTCGCGCGCGCGCAACGCGCGCATGATGGCGACATGTTCGTTCTTCGAGCGGCGCAGTCTGCCCATCGACATCCGCACCCAGCGGATATAGCGGATGCGCTCGTTGATCCGCTGCAACTGCCCGACCATCTCGGCGTTGCCGCCCAGCCGGGCGATGCCGATGTGAAAGTCCTCGTCGCGCGCGCAGGCCTGGGCGATGCTCAGCCCGTCAACATTGATCCCCCGGGTCTGGAGCGCGTCGGCCAGGTCGCGCAACGCCTCGTCATTCGCCCGCGCGCAGGCCAGCCGGATGGCGGCGCATTCGATCACCTGACGCATCTCGTACAGATCGAAAACGGTCTGCACGTCCAACTCGCGGCAGAAAAACCCGGCGCCGGGGCGAAACAGCACCATTTTCTCGGTCACCAGCCGGTTCAGCGCCTCGCGCAGCGGGGTGCGGCTGACCCCCATCTCGCGCGCCAGGGCGCCCTCGTTCAGACGCTCGCCGGGGCGCATCCGAAACCCCACCACCATCTGTTTCAGCTGGCCATAGATATCCTCGACGCGGGTTTCCGACATGCGTTTCTCCGTTTTGCGATCTGTGCCACGGGCGCGCCTTGAAATCAATATTCATCGCTGTATACAATCTTGCATACACCACCGGGGAGCAAAAGCATGAATCGCATGAATGACGGGAAAGCCAGCCGGATCAGCGGCGCCGAGGCCATGGTGCGGATGCTGCAGGCGCATGGGGTGCGCCATATCTTCGGCCTGTGCGGCGATACCACGCTGCCGTTTTATGACGCGATGCGCGCGCTGGATCACGGCATGACCCATGTGCTGACCCGCGACGAACGTTCGGCGGCCTACATGGCCGACGGCTACGCGCGCATCTCGGGGCGTGTCGGGGTCTGCGAGGGGCCTTCGGGGGGCGGGGCAACCTATATCCTGCCCGGCTTGATCGAGGCCAACGAAAGCTCGTCTGCGGTGCTGGCGATCACCACCGACATTTCCGTGGGCTCCTATGGCAAATACCCGCTGACCGAGGTCGATCAGGCGGCGCTGATGCGGCCCCTGACCAAGTTCAACACGGTGATGACCAGAGCCGAACACATTCCCCGCATGGTGCGCGCGGCGTTTCGCGCGATGACCACCGGGCGCCCCGGCTCGGCGCATCTGGGGCTGCCCCATGACATTCAATACGACGCGGTCGATGCAACCGATATCTGGGCCGACCCGGCGCTGGCGCGTTACCCCGCCTATCCGGTCGCCCCCGGCCCCGGTGCCGCCGAGGCGGCGGTGGCGGCCATCCTGTCGGCCGAAAGGCCGCTGATCGTGTGTGGCGGCGGCGTGGTGATTGCCGGGGCGATGGACGAACTGGCACGGCTGGCCGAGCGGCTGGACATCGCGGTCGCCACCTCGATCTCGGGCAAGGGATCGCTGGCCGACACCCATCCGCAATCCCTGGGCGTGGTCGGATCGAACGGCGGCACGCCCGAGACCTGGGAGATGATGCAGGAGGCCGATCTGGTGGTGTTCATGGGGATTCGCGCCGGATCGACCACCACTTCGCGCTGGAGCGCGCCGCTTCCCGGCACCAGGATCGTGCATCTGGACAGCGACCCGATGGTGATCGGCGCCAATTACCGGACCGAGGTCGGCGTGGTCGGCGATCTGGCATTGGCGCTGGCACGGATCAACGCGGTGCTGGACGGCATGGACGCGCTGCCGGGCTTTGGCGGCGCGGCCCGTGTGGCCGATATCAAACGGCGTAAAATGGCGAAATTTCAGGAGATTGCGGCAAGCAATGAAAGCCCGGTAAAGCCCGAACGGATCATCGACACGCTGAACCGCCTGCTGGCTGACGATGCCATCGTTGTCAGCGATCCGGGCACCTCCTGCCCCTATTACAACGCCTATTCGCAACAGAAACACCCCGGCCGCCGCTACATCACCAACCGCGCGCATGGCGCCTTGGGCTACGCGCTGGGCGCCGCACTGGGTGCGTGGTTCGCCCGCCCCGAGGCCAAGGTGGTGGCGATGATGGGCGACGGGTCGTTCGGCTTTGCCTGCGGCGAGCTGGAAACCGTGGTGCGCTGGCGCGCGCCGATCACCTTTCTGGTGTTTTCAAACGCCAGTTTCGGCTGGATCAGGGCCAGCCAGTTCGCCGACAAGGACGCGCGCTACTACAATGTCGATTTCAACCGCACCGACCAGGCGAAGATCGCCGAAGGCTTCGGGCTGCGGGCATGGCGGGTCGGCGATCCGGGCGAACTTGAGCCCGCGATGAGGGCGGCACTGGCGCATGACGGGCCGTCGCTGATCGACATCGCCACCCAGCCGCTGGAGGATTCCGCCGCGCCGGTGATGCGCTGGATGGGGTGACTCAGCTGTCCCCGGGCGCCGCCTCGTAAGGGGCCAGCGCGGCGTTCAGAAGCGTCAGAAACTCGCGCCCGAGCGCCGACAGCGGACGCGCGGTCGAGGTGATGATGGCCATGTCCATCATGATGCGCGGGGCAAACCGGCGGGTGACGAAGCCGCCGTCATGGTCATGTTCCAACACGAAGGGGTCAAGGATCGCCACCCCCATTCCCTCTTTGACAAAACTCAGCAAGTTCTTGAAAAGATGCGAATGCACGCGCGTGCGCCAGGCAATTCCGGCATTGTGGAACGCCTCGCGCGTGCGCCGGTGGGTCATGTGATCGGGGCCCATCACCAGGAAGGGCACGCCCTCCAGCAATTGTGGCGTCAGCACCTCGTGACGCGCCAGCGGGCTGTCGGCGGGAAGCGCCAGCAGGGTTTCGACATGAACTATCCGCGCGTCGAAACCGTCATGCAGGATCGGCAATTCGCACAGGCCGATCTCGAACAGCCCGGCCATCACCCATTCCTGAATCTTCGATGAATATTGCGACTGAAAGGAAATCGACATGTCCGGTCGCGTGCGCGCGAATTCGGCGATCAGACGGGGCATGAAGCCGAACGAGGTGGAATGCTGCGAAGCAACCTGCAACTGCCCGGCCTGCTTGTTCTGCAAGTCCACCACCGCCTGATTGACGTGGTCCAGCCCGCGCACCACGGTATCGACCTCGGCAAACAGCACCCCGGCCTCGGGCGTGGCGATCAGCCGGCCGCGCGAACGCTCGAACAGGCGAAACCTCGTGTGGCGTTCCAGTTGCGCCAGAAGGTTCGATACGGCGGGCTGGGAGATGCCCAGATATTCCGCCGCCCCGGTGACGGTGCCGGTTTCGATGATGGCGTGGAACGCCTGCAATTGGCGGAACCTGAGGGGCATGGGGACTCCATATCATTTTTTATGATGAAATTACCAAATCTTTATATTTGAAATGATGATCCATGCTTGGCACGATGATCCATGCCTGGCGCTGTGGCCACGACGCCTTGGGGGGCCAATGTCGGATCTCGACCAGACAATCACCGCGATGGATTTGTGGCATCTGGAATTGCCGGTGGTGTCGCGGCGCGACCATGGCATCGGCTCGGTCGAAGGCGCCAGCGAGATCGTCGTGGTGCGGCTGCGCGCCGAGGGCGGCGCCGAGGGGTTTGGCGAGGCCTCGCCGTGGTCGGTGTTCACCGGCACGCCCGAGGCCGGCATGGCCGCGCTCGACCGCTACATGCGCCCGCATGTGATCGGCGCCCGGGTCGGGGACCGTGGCGCGATCATGGCGCGCGCATCCCGCGCGGTCGCCCATTGCACCGAGGCCAAGGCGGCGCTGGACACGGCGCTGCTCGATCTGACCGGGCAAATCACGGGGGCGCCGGTCTGGGCGTTGCTGGGCGGCCGGTTCCGTGACACCATCCCGTTGAGCGTGTCGATCGCCAACCCGGATTTCGATGCCGACATCGCCCTGATGGAACGGCTGCGCGCCGACGGAATCGGGATCGTCAAGCTGAAGACCGGGTTTGCCGATCACGCCTTCGACATCATGCGGCTGGAGCGGATCAGACACGATTTCCCCGACCTCCGGGTGCGCATCGATTTCAACCAGGGGCTTGGCCTCGACGAGGCCCCGGCCCGGGTGGCCGACCTGGCCGGGTTCCGCCCCGATTTCATCGAACAGCCGGTGCGCGCCGATCAGTTCGCGATGATGGCGCGGCTGCGCGCAATGACCGACGTGCCGATTCTGGCCGACGAAAGCGTGTTCGGCCCCGAGGACATGATCCGCGCCGCCCGCGAGAAAATCTGCGACGGAGTGTCGGTGAAGATCATGAAATCGGGCAGTCTGGCGCGTGCCCAGTCGGTCGCGCGCATCGCCGCCCTGAACGGGCTGAGCGCCTATGGCGGCGACATGTTCGAATCGGGTCTGGCGCATCTGGCCGGCACCCACATGATCGCCGCGACGCCGGATATCGGGCCGGGATGCGAATTCTACCACGCGCGCTATTTCCTGCACGAGGACATCCTGGAAACGCCGTTTGTCATCCGCGACGGACAGGTGGTGGTGCCCGACGGGCCGGGGCTGGGCGCGCGGCCCGA
>JALSRF010000005.1 GCA_026984895.1 Paracoccaceae bacterium | reverse complement strand
CGCCGTTCAGGATCGAGGCATAGGCCGCGGCCAGGTGCACCGGGCTGACGGCGATGCCGTGGCCGTAGGCGATGGTCATGGTCGAAAGCTCCGACCAGCGGCGCGGCAGCAGAGGCCGGGCGCCGGCCGCCTCGAGCATCTCCACGAGCGGCGGCTCCAGCAGGCCGAGCCGCCCCAGAAAGGCGCGCTGGCGTTCGGCGCCGATCTTCTGGGCAATGCGCGCCGTGCCGATGTTCGACGACTTGACGACCACATCCGTCAACGACAGCCGGTTGCCGTAGTTGCGAAAGTCGCGGATGGTGAACCGGCCCCATTTCAGCGGGCCGCTGGTGTCGATCATGGTATCGGGCGTGGCGATGCCCTGCTCAAGCGCCTGGGCGATGGTGAGCGGCTTGAACACCGAACCCAGTTCATACACGCCCTGCAGCGCGCGGTTGAACAGCGGGCTGTCCCCGGCCGCGCTGCCGCGCCGCGGGGCGGGGCGGTCGTTCGGGTCGAAATCGGGCAGCGACACCATCGAGATGATCTCGCCCGTGTGGATGTCCATCAGCACCGACGACGCGCCGCGCGCCTTCGTCAGCTTCATGCCGCCGGCCAGAACCCGTTCGGATGCCGCCTGCACAGGCAGGTCCAGCGACAGCTGCAGCGGCCGGTCGCCGCGCCCCGGGTCGCGCAGCATGTCGTCGAAGGTCTTTTCCACCCCGGCCACGCCGACGATCTCGGCCGCGTGCACGCCCTCGCGCCCGAAGGAGGCGCCTCCCAGCACATGCGCCGCCAGCCGCCCGTTCGGGTAGAGGCGCATTTCGCGCGGCGCAAACAACAGCCCCGGATCGCCGATGTCATGCACCAGCTGCTGCTGCTCGGGGCTGATCTTCTTCTTTATCCACAGGAACTTGCGCCCGCTGGTGAAGGCCGCAAGAAGCGCGCTTTCGTCCAGGTCCGGGAAGATGCGCGCCAACTCGCGCGCGGCGGCGGCCTTGTCCACCATCAGCGGCGGCTGGGCATAAAGCGCATTGGTCAGCAGATTGGTGGCCAGCACCCGCCCGTCGCGATCGACGATATCCGCGCGCTGGGCGATGATCTCGGCCCCCCCGACCGAGGCGCGCGGCTCCCTCGCGTCGCTTGAGGCCAGCATGCCCATGCGCCCGGCAACGCCGGAAAACGCCAGCAGAAACATCATCCCCAGCACCAGCAGCCGCCCTTCGGCGCGTTCGCGTTGCCGGTCGCGCATGGCTTCGTGGCGCTGGCGGATGTTTTCGCGTTCGATGGCGTCGGGGTTCTCGCCGTTGCGGCGGGCGGCGAGAATGCGCGCAAGCGGACGCAGCGGCGTGCGGGTCATTGGCCGGTCTCCCGAGTCCCGATCACCGAAACCGCGGCGCCGGATCCGTCCGCGGCGCCGGATCCGTCAGCGGGGCGGGGGGCAAAGGCAATCTGGTCCACCCGTCCGAAATGCCGCGCGCTCAGCGGCAGCAGGCGCAGCCGGTCGAAATTGATGTCGGCAAGCTCGCGCAGCCGGTCGGGGCGGTTCAGATAGGCCCATTCGGCGCGCAGCACGCCAAGTTCCTCTCGCAGCCCGCCGATCTCGGACTGCAGCGCGGTGACCTGTCGCAGCGTCTCCTGGGTCGCATAGTTTTCGCGATAGGCCCAGAACGCCAGCCCGAGGACCGCGAAGGCCGGCAGAACCAGCAGCAGAGATCTCATGCCCCTTTCCCCCCGTATTCGGTCTTGTAGTCGATCGCCGGCAGGCCGAGCCCGGCGCGTTCGGCCGGGCGCGCGGGTGCCTCGGTGCGCCGGGCCAGGCGCAGGCGGGCGGAACGCGCGCGCGGGTTTTCGGCGCGTTCGCGCGCGTCCGGCTCGACAGCCCGGCCGTGCAGGCGAAATCCCGGGCTGCGCGCCGCGCGCTCGGGCGCGTATCGGCTGCCGCCGCCGCCGGTCGAGGCGCGCTGCTGCAAGAAGCGCTTGACGATGCGATCCTCGATGGAATGAAAGGAGACAACCGCCAGCCAGCCGCCGGGTTTCAGCGCCCGCTCGGCCGCCTCCAGCCCGCGCACCAGTTCGTCGAGTTCGCCGTTGACCGCAATGCGCAGCGCCTGAAAGCTGCGGGTCGCCGGGTGGCTCTGGCCGGGGCGTCGCGGCGGCAGGGCGGCTTCGATGATTTCGGCAAGCTGCAGCGTGGTGACGATCGGCACCTCGGCCCGTTTTTCGACGATCCGGCGGGCGATCCGGCGCGCGGCGCGTTCTTCGCCGAAGGCATGCAGGATGTCGGCCAACTCGGCCTCCCGGGCGCCGTTCACGATATCGGCGGCCGAAACCCCCGCGCGGCTCATCCGCATGTCCAGCGGGCCGTCCCTGCGAAACGAAAACCCGCGCTCGGGCCGGTCGAGCTGCATGGAAGAAACGCCCAGGTCAAGCACCACGCCCTGCACCCCCTGCCCGTAGTCGTCAAGCCGGCCGAACCTGCCCTGCACCAGCTTCAGCCGATCGCCGTGCGGCCCGGCCCAGGCGGCGGCAAGCGCCAGCGCATCCGGGTCGCGATCCACACCGATCACCTGCCGTGCGCCGGCTTCGAGCAGCGCCCGCGCATACCCCCCGGCCCCGAAGGTGCCGTCCAGCCAGACCCCTGCAACCGGCGAAACCGCCGCCAGAAACGGACGCAGGAGGACCGGGACATGCGGCGGATCGGACGGGGTTTCACGCGCCGTCGCAGCCATCGGCTATTCCCCTTTCGCCCGGCCCAGAAGAGACAGCGGATCGAAGTCGTCCGGCTGCTCGGCGAGGAACGCACGGGTCTTGGCCAGCTCCACCCTTTCATAGGTCTCGGGCTTCCAGATCTTGAAGGTATCGCCCGAGGCGATGAAGAAGGCCTCGCCCTCCAGCCCGATCTTTTCGCGCAGCTTTTGCGGCAGCACCAGGCGGCCGTCCCTGTCAACCTCGGTGGGCAGGGACTGCCCGTGGAACAGGTGCTCCAGAAGCCGCCGCTCGGGTGAGCCGCGCGGCATCGCGTCGATCTCGGCATCGACCTCGTCGATGGCATCGATGGTGTAGCATTCCAGGTATTTCTGGTTTTCGCCGCCATAGACGATGACCAGTTGCGGGCGCACGTCCTTGCGGCCCTCGGCGGCGGCGGCGCGCCAGTCGGGATCGCCGGCCTCCAGCACGCGGCGAAACAGGGCCGGGATCGACACCCTGCCCTTCGCATCCACCTTGTGGTGGCTTTCGCCTCTGAACCTGCGTGCCACGGTCTGTGCGGCCTCTCTTCAATATCCCTCGTCGCCCGCCCCGGAAAGGAAACGGCGGATTGAGCTGCTGCCACTGCCCAATCCGCCGCCCTCGTCCCATTTCTGGGTTGTCCAGCTGCGCGCGCCACCTGGGGGGATGTCTGCTCGCCCGCGCGCCGGATCTCTTGGTGTGGATGAAGCGGGTGCCTGTATGAAACCTGACTTGGGAGATCACCGGGGTCTTGCTGCCCCTTTGCCCGTCCTCATCACGAGGAAAAGGAATACACGGGAATTCATGGAAATCAACATATTTTTTATCGAATTTCGGTTCGAAAGGCGTAAATCCAGCCAGGTTTTCCCAAGCTGAGGAGCTTCACGGCCAGATACCGTGCGATTTGTAGCGGAAGTTCGGGATAGATTGCACAAGATATGGTATGCCGCCTGCCCTGCCAGATTTTCCCGGAAATTCCCGTATTTTTTCCGATTTCCTGGAAATCACGCCGGAAACCGGAAATCCGCCGGGGGGTAATCGGCGGTTTTCCGGCCCGAATCAGGCCGAAATCGGCAATATCAGCGGTGATTCGTCCGAAAATGCCATGCGCGGCCCCGGCGCTTTGCTGCCGGGGCCATGAATTCCCGTCCGTTAAATCCCGTCCGTTGAATCCCGCCTGGGAAATCCTGCCCGTGAAATCCCGTCGCCGTCAGGCCACGCCTTTTTCAACCAGCGCGCGGGCCAGGCCGGCATAGGCCTCGGCCGCCGGACCCTCGCCGGCGGCAATCGGCGTGCCGGCATCCCCGGCAAGGCGCACGTCCACAGACAGGGGCAGTTCGGCCAGCAGCGGCGCGCCGATGGCGGCGGCCTCGTCGCGCACCCCGCCATGGCCGAAGATATGGGCCTCGTGGCCGCAGTCGGGGCAGACATAGCTGGACATGTTCTCGACCAGCCCGATGATCGGGGTGTTGACCTTGCCGAACATGCTGATCGCCTTGCGCGCGTCGATCAGCGCCACGTCCTGCGGGGTCGAAACCACGATGGCGCCGGTGACCTCGGTCTTCTGCGACAGCGTCAGCTGCACATCCCCCGTGCCCGGCGGCAGGTCCACGATCAGCACGTCCAGTTCGCCCCAGTCCACCTGCAGCAGCATCTGCTGCAGCGCCCCCATCAGCATCGGTCCGCGCCAGACCAGCGCCTCCTTTTCGGGCACCAGAAGACCGATCGACATGAATTTCACCCCGTGCGCCTCCAGCGGGATCAGCGTCTTGCCGTCCGGCGAGCGGGGCTTGCGGTTCTGTCCCATCATCCGCGGCTGCGAGGGGCCCAGGATATCCGCATCCAGCAGGCCGACCCTGCGGCCCTGACGCGCCAGCGCCACCGCCAGGTTGGACGAGACCGTGGACTTGCCCACGCCCCCCTTGCCCGAGGCAATGGCGATCACGTTGCGAACCCCGGGGATGCGCACCGGGCCGGCCTGCGGTTTCGGGTGGCCGCCGATCTTCAGATCCGGCGGCGCCGCACCGGCCCCGGCGCGCGCACCGCCCCCCCCGGCCCCGCCGGCCCCGCCGCCGCCATGCGCGGTCAGAACCACAAGCGCCTTGCTGACACCGGGCAGCGCCTCGACCGCGCGCTCGGCCGCCTGGCTGGCCTCCTGCAGGCGGCCCGCTTCCTCGGGCGAGGGCGCCTCGATCACGAAATGCACCCTGCCGTCGTCGTCGATGCGCAGCGCGCGCACCAGACCGCGCGAGATCAGATCGCCGCCCCCGGGCACCGCCACCCCGGCCAGGGCCGTCCTTACGTCATTTTCCGTCAGTGCCATCGGGTTGCGTCCTTCTTTATTGCATCATGCCTGTTCACAGCGTTACTTGCCACGTTTCGTCCGCAAGGCAAGCCCCTGCGCCGATCGGCCCCAGCCGGCGCGCGGCCCAACCGGCGTTGCGCCCGCAATCAAGGTCAGTATCACTTATGCATTTTCTGCATGGCAGCAATGATCAATGGCGGGATTGTGCATCTGCAGCATCCCCCTATTTTCCGGTCGCGAAGCAATGACGCTTCGCGTGAACAGACAGCAAAGAGGCCAGAACCATGGCATTCGCACAAGACATCCGCGCCATCGAATCCTCGATCGCGCACCGCACCGCCGCCGCCCTGCGCGGCCTTTTCAACACCCTGAACGCACGCCGTCTGGAACGGCGCACCTATCGCGAACTGAACGCACTGGGTGACCGCGAACTGGAAGACCTGGGTCTGAGCCGCTCGGCCCTGCATGCGGTCGCGCGCGAGGCTTCGCGCGCACGCTGACACCGGTATCGATACCGCTTGTGCGCCGGCACCGGCGCCTTGCGGATCCTGTGGATCACGGCCCCCCCTCCTCCCTGGGGCGACTGTGAAACGCGGCGGCCTTTCCTCCCTGAGGCCGCTGCCATGACAAGGGCCCTCGGGTCCTGCACGAGACGCTGGCGGGCTTTCCTCCCTGTGCCTTGCCGGTGTTGAAAGAGACGGCGGTGTCCCCCTCCCTGGGCACCGCCGTTTTGCCGTCCTGGCGCCCTGCCCTTTGCACCCTGGCGTTTGTGCGTCGGCTGTTTGCGCCCGTGTTATGCCCGTGTTGCGCCCTGCCGTTTGCGCGCCGACCACCGCGCCCGCCGCCGGTTTTTTGCGGTTCTCGCCATTCCGTGAGCGGCGCCACGTC
>JALSRF010000004.1 GCA_026984895.1 Paracoccaceae bacterium | reverse complement strand
AGACAAGACAGCCAAGGGGCGCCCGATGCGGCGCCCCTCGTGCCTCCGGCAGGACCGGGCGCGCGCCGCGTCCCCCGGGCGCCGGCCCTGCCCCTCCCCGGGCGCTGCGCGCTGTGCGACCCGGCGTCAGACCGGCCGTTTCGGAACGCGCGAATTTCCCTGATTTCGACCAACAATCGCCCCAATTGCCGACGAGTTTCGGCCCGGGTGCAACATCCCGCCTTGCAAATCTGTGCCACGACGCCGGGAACAACCGCAATGACGACCATGCAATCCGCCGAAACCGTTCTTCTGTTCACGCGAAAACCGAACTTTGAAACGGTCCTGTCCGAACCGGTCTGGATCGAGCACTGCAAAGCGCTGATGCTGACCGAACAGATCGAGGACGCACAGACCAGGACCGTCAGCTATTGCGGCGGCGGGATGATCGTCACCATCGCCCGGCGCGACGCGCCGCTCGGGGCGGCCCATTTCGCCGGGGCGCTGGATTCGGCCCTGTCGCGCACCTGCCGCCCGGCCCTGTCGCAGGCGCTTTCGCAGCACAACTATCACCTGGCGCTGCGGGTCTCCTACACCACCGATACCGGCGACAACGACTGGCTGCTGCTGTTGCAGATGGCCCATGCGCTGACCGTGCTGCTCAGCGGCCTTACCGACCCGGCCGCGGTCTACTGGCGCCAGTCCAACCAGTTGCTGACCGGCGCGCAATACAAGGCGCTGTGCGAAGTGGCCACGCCCTGGGCGCTGTTCGCCCATGCGCGCGTGCAGGTGCTGGAGCCGGCCGAGGCCGGCGGCGCGGATGACCGGCCGTCGCGCGGCGCGAGCGGCGGCGCGCTTCTCCACCGGCTGACCATGCCCAACGTCGCCTCCCTGATCGGGCGGCCGATCGAATTCGAACCCACCAGCCTGCCGATCAACACCGCCCACTCCGCCGCGCTCTCCTTCCTGCGCTATGTGGTCGAAAGCGGCGAGGACTTTGCCGATGGCGACAGCTTCGGGCCGGAAGGGGGCCCGTGGTTTACCGTGCGCACGACCGAACCCACCGCGGCGATGCCCAACGGCTCCTACCTGATTGCCCAGGCCGCGGACACGCCCGAGGCCCCGGCCGGCGCGCAGGCCCGGGCAACCGTCGTTGACGCCGCGCAGGCCGACATGCCCTGCTGCTGCGACGGCGACGCGCCCGCAACCGGCCCGGCCGCCGATGCCAGTGCCCCGGTTGACGGCGCCGATACAGGCGCGGCCCCGGGCCAGGAACTGGCCGATACCGAACGCAAGCGCTCGCTGGCCCTGGGCTTCCTGATGCTGGTGATCATGCCGCCGGTGGGCGCGTTCCTGATGCTGTCGAACGCGCTGTTCGGCTCCAGCACCTGGCGCACTGGCATCGTGGCCGCGGCGGCACTGACCCTGGCGATGCTTCTGGGGGCCTATACCTTTTTCAACGCGCAGGGCGGCGACAGGGTCGCGGCGCAGATCGCCGGATCCGGCGGCTCTTCCTCAAGCCTGATCGCCAACTGAGGCCCGTTCCAGCATGTAGGTGTGGATGGAAAACACCACCGCACCGGTCCGGGGCAGGCGCACAAGGCACTGACGTTCGGAGCGCAGATAGGGCGCATCGGGCGGCACCGGCTTGCGGCGGCGCGCCTCGGCCTCCGTCATCGGGGCGAAGAGATCGCCGGTCAGCTGCGCATTGGCATTGGCACGCCAGAGCGGCTGGCCGGGGCGGATGGCATCCAGCAGGCGCTGCACCCGGCGCGCCATCAGCGCATCGTATTGCGCAACCGGCGCGTGGATCAGACCCAGCGGGCGGTTCATCTTTTCGGCCAGGCTCCAGCTGGCGGGAAAGCACAGCACCGCGCCCGAGAGCACATGCGCGCCCGAAGGACCCGGCCCGGGCCCCTGCCCGGCCCCCGCCGCCGCTTCTTTCCCTGACTGTGGCCCCGTCGTCCGTGGCCCCGTCTGTGCCATCGCCCGGGCCCGCGCCCGGGCCCGCGCCTTCGCCTTGCCGCCCGCCCGCGCTTTCGCCGCATCCTCGGCTGTCCCGGCCCCGGCCCCAATCCCGGCCCCGATCCCGGTCCCGTTCCCGGCCCCCACGGCCGCCTCTGCTGCTGCTGCCGCCGACGCCGGCGCGCGCACCTGCCCGCCGGGCTTTTCCAGCAGACAGAAGTCTTCCTGCACCAGCCGCCCCAGCACCGCCAGCGGCGCATCCGCATCAAGGCGCACGCGCACCCCGTCCGGGCGCGTCACCTGCACCGCGCCGACCCGGTAGCCGGGGTGCCCGCGCAACTGCGCGACGACAACGCCCAGAAGCTCGTGCGCCGCGGCCCGGGCGCCATCGTTCATCGCCAGAACGCGGTCGCGCCGGGTGGCAATCAGCCGGTCGCGCAGGGCCATCTGGGCGGCAAAGGCTTCGTCCACGCACAGCCATTCGTCCATGGAGCAGGGGCGGATGCCCGGCAGACGGGTATCGGGCAACGGATAGGGCAGACGCTCTTGCAGAATCGGTTCCATGGGCGGGATCGAACCACAGTTGCGCCTCGAACGCATCCGCGAAAGACCGCGTGTGTGCGCCCGCGCAGGCGCCGGGTGCCGCGCGCCGGGGGCATGGCGGACCGCGCCAGGGAAGGCCGCCCGCCAGAACCCGCGCCCCGGAGCCCGCCCGGAGCCGGCCCGGTCCCGCCCCATGCGCCCCGGAGCCCGCGCCCGCGCCGGAACCCGCGACGCGCCCCCGGGACTGCCGCGGGACAGCCGAGGAACGTCCCCGCGCCCCTGCGCCCCCGCGCGCACCTGCCCGGGACCGCCCGCCAGGGGGCGCAATGCGCGCCGGCCCGAGCTCTCCCCCCCCGCCCCCGCACCCGCCCGGGGCCACCTGGGGCCGCCCGCTACAGGTTGAAATGCGCGACCAGCCCGTAGTGATCCGAGCCAAGCAGCGGCCGACGCTCAAGCCAGCCCTGCCCGGATGGCGTGATGACGTGGTCGATCGGCAGGCGCAGCAGGCCGAACTGCCTGAGAACGAAGGTGATCATCGCCGGCCCCAGCCTCTTGCCGCGGGTTGCGCGTTCCATCAGGCGCATGGTGTGCGACCACGGCACCATGTTGAAATCGCCCCCCAGGACCACCGGCGCATCCACGAAACCCATCTTCGAGGCGATCTCGGCCGCCTGGCGCGCCTGCGGTCGGGGCCAGGGCCACTTCAGATGCAGCGCCATGGCCCAGACCGGCCCGTCCGGGGTGCGCACCTTGATCGCCGCCGGCCCGCCCCGGGTAACGCAGACCCGCTGGCGCTCCAGCAGCGGCCATTTCGACATCACCGCCACATTGCCGCCGTTGGCATCCGCGCACAGCACGAAGGACGGGTAACGCGTGGCAAGCGCCTGGAACACGACGTGGTTTCGCGTGCCCACCTCTTCCAGGGTCACGAAATCCGCATCCACCGCCAGAATGTCGTCGATGATCGCCTGACGCTGGCGCCCGTCATAGCGCAGGTTCTTCTGGTAAAGCGCATAGCGCGTCGAACGGTCGGCAGGCGCGCCCAGCATGGCCGCGGCCATGGGCGCCGCCGCAAGCACGACAATGATCGTCCCCAGCCCAGCAAGGCGCAGATGACCGCGCAGCAGAAGCGCCGAGGAAATCGCCAACACCGAGGCCCAGAGGTGGCGAAACACGGCCAGCGAATCGCCGATCCCGTGCAGCGCGCCGGCGAAACTGGCCACCACCAGTGCGAGGCTTGCCCAGAACACGAAAATCAACGCTCTTTGCAACATGCTCTCCTGCCCGCCGCCGCCTCCGGCGGCCCGCTCCTGTCCTCGTCGCGCATCGCCGGACCGGCGTCGCGCTTCGACATTCAGCGAAAGCCCGCCCCGGTCAAGCCCGAATCGAACGCCCGGGGCCGGTCGCGCACCCCGCCCGGGCCGTCCTGCGCTCCGGCAGGCAAACTTGCACACAAGTGGTCACCACGACGTTACACGGCCATGTGCGTGCTTGCATCCACGCCCGCCTGCGCCCAGTCTGCGCGCTGAAATCCCGACCTTGAAACGGGGACCGGAACGCAACGACAGGACCCATGACATGGCAACCGAAAAGATCACCTTTGCCGGGCACGACGGCACGCAACTGGCCGCCAGGCTGGACCTGCCCGAGGGCCGGCCCCTTTCCACGGCGCTGTTTGCGCACTGTTTCACCTGTTCCAAGGACATCGCCGCCGCGCGCCGGATTTCCGGGCGCCTTGCAGCCATGGGGATTGCCGTGCTGCGGTTCGATTTCACCGGGCTCGGCCACAGTCAGGGCGAGTTCGCCAACACCAGTTTCACCTCGAATGTCGACGATCTGAGGGCCGCGGCCCGGTATCTGGAGACCCGCGCTCTGCCCCCCGCCATGCTGATCGGCCATTCGCTGGGCGGCGCGGCGGTGCTGCGCGCAGCAGGCGCGATGCACTCGGTCAAGGCGGTGGTCACGATCGGTGCGCCCTTCGATCCTGGCCATGTCACCCACAATTTCGGCGATGCGCTGGACGAGATCCGTGAAAAAGGCCAGGCAGAAGTCAATCTTGGCGGGCGCCCGGTCACCATCGGACGCGCCTTCGTCGAAGACGTGGCCGCCGAAAACCTGACCCCGGCGATCCGCGACCTGAAACGCGCGCTGCTGGTGATGCATGCCCCGCTGGACGCAATCGTGGGCATCGACAACGCCACCCGCATCTTCCTGGCCGCGCGCCACCCGAAAAGCTTCGTCACCCTGGATGACGCCGACCACCTGATCAGCCGGGCCGCAGATGCGGAATACGCCGCCGGGGTGATCGCCGCCTGGGCGACCCGTTACCTCGATCTGGCCCCGCCGGCCCCGCCGCCGGGCGCACCGGAAGGGATCGTCCGGGTGAGCGAGGCGGATCCGAACGGCTTTCTGCAGGACGTGAACTCGGGCCCCGATCACCACGTTCTGGCCGACGAGCCCGAGGCCTATGGCGGCACCAACCGAGGCATGTCGCCCTATGGCTTCCTTTCGGCGGGGCTTGGCGCCTGCACCTCGATGACCATCCGCATGTATGCCCGGCGCAAGAAATGGCCGCTGGAAACTGTCTGCGTGGATGTCAGCCACAACAAGGTTCACGCGCAAGACGCCGCAAACGGCGCGCGCGCAGGACTCGACACCTTCAACCGCGAGATCCGTCTTGGCGGACCACTCGACGAGGCACAGCGCCAGCGTCTGCTGGAAATCGCAGACAGATGCCCGGTGCACAGGACGCTGACCCGGTCTTCGGTGGTGACCACACGTCTGGTCGATTGAGTTATCCGTTGCGCAAGGGCGTCCAGACGCCTTCCCGGCGCGCCGGCCCTCGGCAATGCGGAGAAGGCAGAAGCCTCCGGCGGGGATATTTTCGGACAGAAGAAGAGAGCAGCCCTCCGCTCCGCCAGGGGAACGAAGGGCCTTCTCCTGTCACGGCCATCGGCGTCCCCGCCTGTTCCGCATGCACGGGTATCGGACAACTTGATTAAAATTCCGTTTCTTCTGTCCTCAAATATCCCCGCCGGAGGCATGCGGCGGCGCCGCATCGACTTGTGGTTACCGCCCGGCCGGGCTATGACGCGCAAAATCCGCCCCATCAACCGGAAGCTGCCCATGATCCCCCGTTATTCCCGCCCCGAGATGGTCGCCATCTGGTCGCCCGAAACCAGGTTTCGCATCTGGTTTGAAATCGAGGCCCACGCCTGCGACGCCCAGGCCGAACTGGGGGTGATCCCGCGCGAAAACGCCGAAGCCGTCTGGAAGGCGAAAGATGTCGCCTTCGACGTCGCGCGCATCGACGAGATCGAGGCCGTCACCCGGCATGACGTGATCGCCTTCCTCACCCATCTGGCCGAGATCATCGGCAACGACGAGGCGCGCTTCGTCCACCAGGGGATGACCAGCT
>JALSRF010000003.1 GCA_026984895.1 Paracoccaceae bacterium | reverse complement strand
ATGGTGCGCCGCAAGCCGGTGGGCGCATCGGCGGTGATCTTCAGGCGCACCACCTCGCCCCGGCGGCGGCGCTTGAGCGCCACCTCGAATTCGCGCACCAGGTCCTCGGCCTCGTCCTCCAGTTCCAGATCGCTGTCGCGCAAGACCCTGAACGCGCAATGCCCGCGCACCCGGTATCCGGGGAAAAGCGCATCCAGATGCAGCAGCAGAAGTTCTTCCATCGGCAGGAAGCGCCGGTTGCCGTCGCGCGCGGGCAGCGCCACGAAACGGTCGATCTGCTGGGGCACCGGCAACAGCGCCTTCAGCGCCTTCCTGTCGTGCTTGCGTTCCAGTTGCAGTGCCAGCGCAAATCCCGTGTTCGGAATGAACGGAAACGGGTGCGCCGGATCGATCGCCAGCGGCGAGAGCACCGGAAAGATGCGGTTGAGAAAGACGGTCTTCAGGTGGGTTTCGTCGGTGGTATCCAGGTGCGTGCGCGCGCAGATCACGATCCCTTCGGCACGCATCTCGTCGCGCAGCACCGCCCAGGTGTCCTGCTGCGCCGCGATCAGCGCGCGGGCGTCCCGGCCGATCAGCACCAGCTGTTCGGCCGGGGTCAGCCCGTCGGCCGCCGGGGTGGTGTTGCCGGCCACGGCCAGTTCGCGCAGCCCGGCCACGCGCACGGTGTAGAATTCGTCCAGATTGGCCGCCGAGATCGACAGGAAGCGCAGCCGCTCCAGCAGCGGCACCCGGATGTTCCCGGCCTCTTCCAGCACCCGCCAGTTGAAGGCCAGCCAGCTGAGTTCGCGATTGAAGAAGCGTTTCGGCCCGCTGCACTCCGGGTCGGGCAGCGCCACGCCCGGCACAAAGGGCGCGCGCAGGAAATCGGCGTTCGTCACGGCCGGCGCCGGGGCGTTCGAGCCGCCGGGCGCGCGGCGGGCCTGCCTGTCGGTTTCGTCGCGCATGGTGCTTGCGTCATCTCCCGCCTTGCCGGTCATCTTGCCGGTCATCTTGCCGGTCATCATGCCCTTTCGCGCGAAAGCTTGTCCAGCACCTCGCCGGCAAGGCGCAGGCCCACCTTCTTTCCACGCGCCAGCGCGGTCGCGTCCAGCGCGCTCACCAGGTGCGATGCCTGTTCGAGACTGCGCTCCATGCGCCGGGACAGGAACCCGATGACGGCGGCGTCCACATGCAGCTGGCGATCGGCGAACAGCTTGATCAGCACCGCGCCCAGCAGCGCGTCGTCGGCGGGTGCGATGGCGGCAACCGCGCTGCCCTGCACCCGGCTTTGCAGATCGGGCAGATCGAAGCGCACCGGGCCGGGCCGGCGTGTCATCAGCAGCCGCCCGTCTTCGGCCAGGATCATGTTGTGCAGATGGAGCAGCGCGCGCTCGTGCGCCGGATCGCCGGCGACGGCATCGATATCCTCGACGACCAGTCTGCGCGCATCTTGCAGCACCCGGTCCGGCGCAAGCCCGCCCAGCCCGCTGGCCGGCAGCACACGCGCGCGCGCCTCGGCCGCCCAGACATGGGCCAGGTGGCTCTTGCCGGCGCCTCTGGCCCCGGTCAGCACAAGCTTTCCGTCGGGCCAGTTGCGCCAGTTGTCAACCGCTGCCAGGGCCTCGCGATTGGCCGGCGAGACGAAGAAATCGTCGCGGCCAAGCGCCGGTCTGACCGGCAGTTCAATGGTCAGCTGTTCGGCCATGGCTCACCCGTCCGGGTCCGCATCCGCCCCGCGAAACAGGCGGCTCTCCAGGTAGCGACTGATCGCGAAGCGCACCACGACCCCGAGCGCCGCGGCGGTGGGCACGGCCACCAGCATGCCGACAAAGCCGAACAGGGTGCCGAAGGCCGACAGCGCAAAGATCAGCCAGACCGGATGCAGCCCCACCGATGCGCCGATCAGGTTCGGCGAAAGGATATTGCCCTCCAGGAACTGCCCGAAAAGGAAAATCGCCACCACCGCGCCGATCCAGCCCCATTCCCCCCAGAACTGGAACAGTGCCAGCCCGATGGCCAGCGTCCCGCCGACAAGCGCGCCGACATAGGGGATGAAGGAAATCAGCCCGGAGACAAACCCGATCACCAGCCCGAACTGCAGCCCCACCAGCATCAGCGCCACCGCATAATAGGTGCCCAGAATGGTCGAAACCAGCCCCTGCCCGCGGATGAAGGCGGCCAGGGTCCGATCGATCTCGCGGGCGAGCCGGCGCACCTCCGGGGCATGGTCGCGCGGCAGAAGCCGGTCGACCTCGGCCACCATCCTGTCCCAGTCCAGCAGGAGATAGAAGGTGATGACCGGCACCAGCACGACCAGCACCAGGATGTTGACAAGCCCGGCGGCCGAGGAAATCAGGCTGTTGAGCAGCGCGGCGCCTCGGGACTGTATCAGCTCGCCCAGCCCCTTGAGCGACCTGGAGACCTGGCTGTTTTCATCGAGCAGGGCGGGGAAATGCGCGGAAAGGTAGGATTTCAGGTTGTTCACGATATGCGGCGCGGCATCGACCAGGCCGACGGCCTGATCGACCAGCATCGGCACGATCACCAGCGCCATCGCGACAAAGGCGATCCCGGCCACGAAGGTGATCGTGACCGTCGCCAGCGCCCGGCTCATCCCGGCCCGTTCCAGCCGGTCGGCCATCGGGTCCAGGCAATAGGCGACCGCCCCGCCCAGGACGAACGGCAGGATGACATTGCCAAGCAGCCAGAGCACGGCAAGGAAGACCGCCGCCGCGATGCTCCAGTATCTGACCTGAACCCTGACGGGAAGTGCCATGCGGCGCTCCGGAATATGCCATCGTGACGTCGTATCGCGACATTTACCACGGCCGAAAAGGCATTTCCAACACAATGCGCGCGCCGCCGGGCAGCAGGGGGCAACACTGCTCACGCGCCACTTGCATTGTCATCGCCGGCGGGACAATTGCCGCGAAACGGACAGGATCGCTGTCACGGCCGCGCATATTCGTCTATGCATGATCGGACGCGGACGTGCGAACGGGGTGCATTCATGTGTGGAATATTCGGTGTCAGGTTCGAAACGCCCCGGACTGAGGTCAGTCGAAAGCGGATCGCGCGCGCGATTTCGACAATCGGACATCGCGGGCCCGATGCGCTGGGCGTGCTGGTCGAGCCGGGCCTGGGGCTGGGGCACGCCCGGCTGTCCCTGGTCGATCAGTCCGAACGCGCCAACCAGCCATTGTGCGACGACACCGGGCGTTATGCCCTGGTTTTCAACGGGGAAGTCTACAATTTCCGCGAACTTCGCCGGGATCTGGAACGCCGCGGCAACCGCTTTCGCACCACCTCCGACACCGAGGTGGTCCTGGCCAGCCTGATCAATCGCGGCGCCGAAGCGCTTCGCGATTTCGAAGGCATGTTCGCCCTGGCTTTCGTTGACCGCAAGGACCAGTCCCTGCTGCTGGCCCGCGACCGATTCGGCATGAAGCCGCTGTTCTGGAGCGATCGGCTGGAAGGGGGCGCTGCTTTCGGATTCGCATCCGAGGTTGCCGCCCTGGGCGACTGGATGCCCCTGCGCCCGGACATCGGATCGCTGTATGCCTATCTTGGCAAGTTCGGCGGCCCCACGAGCGGCCGCTCGTTCTATGACGGCGTGCAGGCGCTGCCCCCGGGCGAATACCTGATCGCGCGACGCGGACAGGCGCCGCGGCAACATCCCTTCTTCAAGCTGCCCGATTTCCTGGATGAAGACGAGGCCGAGCGCCTGCGTTCCCTTTCGCCCGCCGCCGTCGTTGACGAATTCGACGCGGCGATGCAGGACGCCGTCGCCTCGAAACTGTTCGCCGATGCGCGCGTCGGGGCCTTTGCCTCGGGCGGGGTGGACAGTTCGCTGATCGTGGCAATGGCGGCGCGCCAGCAAAAGGACGTGGCGCTGTTCCACGCCAATGTGAAGGGCGCCTGGAGCGAAACCCCCGCCGCGCGCGGCCTGGCCGATCACCTCGGGCTGGAGCTGCACGTCGCCGAGATCGAGGAACAGGATTTCGTGGACATGATCCCGCGGGTGATGCGCCATTACGGCTACCCGTTTTCCTACCATCCGAACTGCGCGCCGCTGATGGCGACGGCGCAACTGGCCCGCGACAGCGGCGTCAAGGGGCTCTTGTCGGGCGAAGGCTCGGACGAACTGTTCCTTGGCTACCCCTGGCTGGGGCGCAAGCCGATCACCGACGCCATCGAGGCGGTGACCGGCGGGCTGGCGGGCCTGCTGCGCGCCATCCCCGGCCTGGGTCCGGTGCTGCTGCCCGAGCGCAACGGCAATGCGGCGCAGCTGCGCGAATTGATGAGCGGGCACGAAATGGCCGATGACATGGACGCGGTGGAAGCGACGCTGGCGCGTTTTCCCGAGCGGCTGCGCGACGCCGGCACCCTGTGGTCGCTCGACTACATGCACCACCATCTGCGCACGCTTCTGCACCGCAACGATACCATGGGCATGGCCGCCAGAATCGAGGCGCGCTTTCCCTTTCTCAACCATCGCGTTGCCCGTTTCGGTGTGAACCTGCCGCGAAAGTTCAAACTTCGAACATCGCCCCTGGTGCTGGAAAAGGCGCACCCTTTCGTTCGCGACAAGTGGGTGGTGCGCGCGGTGGCCGACCGATACGTGCCCAGGCACCTGTCGCAGCGTATCAAGATCGGCTTCTGGACCACGGTATTCCAGCGCCTGGAAATCGCCCCCGCCTGCCTTGCCGCCTCGCCGCTGGGCGATGTGCTGAGGCTGTCGCAGCGGCAACTGGAAGCCGCCTTCGACAATGCCGGCACCGATCTGAGGCTGCGGCTTCTGCTCAGCGACGTGTGGCTGCGCACGGTGATCGGCGACGAAACGGAAGGCGCCGCCGTGGCCCGGCTGCGCGACCACGTGACGATCCTGCCCGAGGGCGCGCGCGCCGCGCGGGCGCCTTCCCGCGGCCGCCGCTCGGTGGCCTCGGCCCCGATCTGAACCGGCGCGCCCGGCGAAACCGCGATTGCCAGCCCGCGGGCTATCGCTTATGGCTTGAGCCGGACATGCTCATTTCCGAAGGCCCGCCAACATGCGTCTCACCCGTTATTTCCTGCCGGTGCTGAAAGAAACCCCGGCCGAAGCCCAGATCGTCAGCCACCGCTACATGCTGCGCGCGGGGATGATCAGGCAGGCCAGCGCCGGCATCTACATCTGGCTGCCGCTCGGCTTCAAGGTGCTGCGCCGTCTTGAGCAGATCGTGCATCAGGAACAGAAGCGCGCCGGCCATATCCCGCTGCTGATGCCGACGCTGCAATCGGCCGAGCTGTGGCGCGAAAGCGGGCGTTACGAAGCCTACGGAGAGGAAATGCTGCGCCTCACCGACCGGCAGGGGCGCGATCTGCTTTACAGTCCAACCGCCGAAGAGCTGTTTACCGATGTCTTTCGTTCCTATGTAAAGAGCTACAGGGATCTGCCGCTGACGCTCTACCAGATCCAGTGGAAGTTCCGTGACGAGATCCGGCCGCGTTTCGGGGTGATGCGCGGGCGCGAGTTCTACATGAAGGACGGCTACAACTTCGACCTGACCCGCGAGGACGCGCTGCACGCCTACAACCGCCACCTGGTCAGCTATCTGCGCACCTATGAACGGATGGGGCTTCAGGCAATTCCGATGCGCGCCGACTCCGGGCCGATCGGCGGCGACGACACGCACGAATTCCTGGTGCTGGCTGACACCGGCGAAAGCGCGGTGTTCTACGACAGCCGCGTGACCGACATCCGCCTGGGCGAACGGAAGATCGACTATGACGACAAGGCCCAGTGTCAGGCCGTCCTGGAAGAGTTCACATCGCTTTACGCGCGCACCGACGAAACCCATGACGAGGCCGCCTTTGCCAAGGTGCCCGAGCAATACCGGCGCGAGGCGCGCGGGATCGAGGTCGGGCAGATCTTCTATTTCGGCACCAAGTATTCCGAGCCCA
>JALSRF010000002.1 GCA_026984895.1 Paracoccaceae bacterium | reverse complement strand
CGTCGCGTGACAACCGAAACATATACGCCGCAGGCGCCGCGGCAGGCTGCGGACTGGGTGTGGCATCTTGGCGTGGCCGCCTGCGTGGCGCTCTGGTTCGTCGTCTACAGGCAGTTGCCGGCCATTTCCGAGTGGCTCACCGCCTTGCTGCCGGTAGAGCGCAACAGCCATGCCGGCGAGGCCCTGGCGTTTTTCATGTATGACACCCCGAAAGTGATCATGCTGCTGGCGCTGATCGTGTTTGCGATGGGGGTGATGCGTTCGTTCTTTTCGCCGGAAAAGACGCGCGCGCTCCTGTCGGGCAGGCGCGAGGGGGTGGGCAACGTGATGGCCGCCTCGCTGGGCATTGTCACGCCGTTCTGTTCCTGTTCGGCGGTGCCGCTGTTCATTGGCTTCGTTTCGGCGGGTGTGCCGCTTGGGGTGACCTTTTCCTTTCTGATCGCGGCGCCGATGGTGAACGAGGTCGCGGTGATCCTTCTGTTCGGCCTGTTGGGCTGGAAAGTGGCGGCAATCTACATGGGCTTCGGGTTGGGCATCGCCATCGTCGCCGGCTGGATCATCGGCAAGCTGCACCTTGAAGGCTGGCTGCAGGACTGGGTCAGGAACATCCATCTGGGAAGCGATGCGCCGCAACCGCCTTCCGATCGCCTTGCCATGACCGACCGCTATCGTCAGGGGATCGAGGCGCTTCGAGAGATCGTCGGCAAGGTCTGGTTGTGGATCATCGTCGGCATTTCGCTGGGTGCGGTGATCCATGGCTATGTGCCCGAAGGCACGATGGTTCGCATCATGGGGTCCGGCGCGTGGTGGTCGGTTCCGGTTGCGGTGGTGATGGGCATCCCCATGTATACGAATGCCGCCGGCGTCGTCCCGATCGTCGAGGCGCTTCTGGGCAAGGGGGCCGAACTTGGCACCGTGCTGGCCTTCATGATGAGCGTGATCGCGCTTTCGCTGCCGGAAATGCTGATCCTGCGCAAGGTGCTGACGCTGCCGCTGATCGCGGTCTTCATCGGCGTTGTCGGTTCGGGAATCCTGGTGGTGGGCTTTCTGTTCAACGTGATTTTCTGACCGGGCGCGCGGCTGGCGGTTTCGGCATCCGCACCCGGAACCGCCGCGACAGACATCCAGAAAAGGCAAGAAAGGACTTCGGATGAAAAACGTGATTGTGTATGGACCGGGCTGCAAGCGCTGCGATGCGACTCTGGCCATGGTGGAGGACACCGCAAGAAAACTGGGGATCGAGGTCAACGTGACCAAGCAGACCGACTATGCCGAGATCGCGATGGCCGGCGTTTCATCGACGCCCGGCATCTCGATCGACGGCAAGCTTGTGCATGCCGGCGGCATGCCGGATGCGGCCCGGCTGGAAGCCTGGTTGCGCGAATGACTGCCGCCCGGCGAAGCCCCCCGGCGATGGCCGGCATGACCCAGGCAGAAGGGCGCCTTCGCAGGCGGCGCGCACCCGCGGGGCGGCCGGCAGGGCGACGCCGCATGCGCCGGGCCGCGGCCGCTGCCTGGGTGGCGCTGTCATGCCTGGTCCTGGGCGACAGGGCCGCAGCGCTTGACCTTGAGGTTCAGAAGGTGACCGAGCGCGTCTATGCGCTGGTCGGCGATCTCACCGGGCGCACGGCCGACAATTACGGTATCAACGCAACGCTTGGCCTGCTGGTGACCGACAGCGGGGCGGTCCTGATCGACAGCGGTTCGGCCTATCAGGCCGGCCCGATCATCGCGCGGGCGGTTGCCCGGGTGACCGATCAGCCGGTGCGTTGGGTGATCAACACCGGCGCGCAGGATCATCGCTGGCTGGGGAACGGGTATTTCCACGATCGCGGTGCCACGATCATTGCGCTGGCACGAACGGTGGAAAGCCAGCGCCGCTACGCCCCGACCCATCTTGCCCGCCTGCGCAACATCCTGGGCGACCGGCTGGAGGGCACCGTTCCGGTTTATGCCGACCGGGTGATTCAGGGGGACGACGCAACCTTTTCTCTGGGGGGTGTCGGGGTTCGGCTGATGTGGCCGGGACATGGTCACTTCCGCGATGATGCGGTGGTGATCGTGCCCTCCGAAGACACGATTTTCACCGGCGATCTGGTATTTGTCGAGCGCCTGCTGGGCGTGCAGGGGGATGGCACGTCCTCGATGGTGCGCGACTGGCTGGCCAGCTTCCGGCGCATCGCGGCGATGGCCCCCGCGCATATCGTCCCGGGTCACGGCCATGCCTGCGATCTTGCCCGTGCACAGGCCGATACCGGCGATTACCTGGCCTGGCTCATCGACAGTATTGCCCCGGCGGTGGCAAACTTCGACGACCTTGCCGAAGTGGTGGACCGTCTGGAAAGATCGCCGTTCGAATATCTTGTCAACCATGACAAGTTGCAGCGGCACAACGTGAACGTCACCTTTTTGCAACTGGAGGCCGAATGACCGTTCTTGCCCGGATTTTCCTGCTTGGCGCAATGGCGCTGGCGGCCCTGCCCGCCCTGGGCCAGGACCGCAGTTTCCTGGTCGATTCCGAGTGGCTTGAACAACATGTCGGCGACGAGAACCTGGTGATCCTCGAAACCCGGTATTACCCCCATCGCTATTTCACCGTCGGCCACATTCCGGGGGCCGTTCAGGTGCAGCGCTTCAAGGACCTCGGAGACAACGACAGTCCCTCGCTGATGGGCTTTCCCTCGCGCGAGGCCTTTCAGGCGACGCTGCGTTCCTGGGGGGTGAACGATGACAGCACGATCGTTCTTTACGATGACAGCAACACCGCGCTGTCCAGCCGGGTCTATTTCCTGCTTGATCTTTACGGGTTCGACATGAGCCGGGTGAAGCTTCTGGATGGCGGGGTGCTGGGCTGGCAGGATTTCAACGAGCTCAGCCAGGACGACGTTCGCCCGAAGCCGGGCACCGTGACCCTGGCCGATGCGGACCCGTCCATGACGGTCAACTGGCAGTTCGTCTACGACAGGATCGTCAGCCGACGCGAGGCGCGGTATACGCTTCTCGATGCGCGCCCGGAACGGTTTTACACCGGCGAAGAACTGTCGCATGCGGTGCGCGGCGGTCATATTCCCGGCGCGATCAACATTGTCAGCCTGTCGGGCACCAACCCGGATGCCACCTGGAAAAGCGCCGAGGAACTGGCGAAGATCTATGCCGACCTGCCCCGCGATGGCACCATCATCGCCTATTGCCACGACGGTTTCCGCATGAGCCTTGCCTACATGCAGCTGAAATCCCTGGGCTACAGGGATGTGCGGCTTCTGGACGGAGGCTGGGGGTTCTGGGGCAACCACCATGCGCTGCCCATCGTCACCGGGTTCGAACCATTCGACGACAATTACAAGCTGTGACCTTCTGCCGAACCGGCGGTCAGCGCGCCTTTCCGGCGGCCGTGATCACCGGCTGCATTTCGCCAAGGATGGGGTCTTCCAGGTGGCACCTGATCCGGTGTTTTCCCGGCAGGGTGCGCATCGGCGGCACCCTGGTTTCGCACAGCCCGCCCGCAACCCTGTGTTTCCAGCGGCACCGGGTCTGAAAGGGACAGCCCGGCGGTGGATCGATGGCCGAAGGCACATCGCCTTCCAGCACGATTTCGCGTTTGCTGAACGAGGTATCGGCAACCGGCACCGCGGACAGCAGCGCTTCGGTATAGGGGTGATAGGGCGGGGCAAACACCTGATCGGTGGTGCCAAGTTCGACGATATGTCCAAGATACATCACCAGCACCCGGTCGGACAGGTAGCGCACGATCCCCAGGTCATGGCTGATGAACAGGAGCGTTGTGCCGTGGTCGCGCTGAATGTCGGTCAGCAGCTCGGTCACCGCCGCCTGCACCGAGACGTCGAGCGCAGAAACCGGTTCGTCGGCCAGCACCACGGCCGCGTCGCCGGCAAAGGCGCGCGCGATTGCGACCCGCTGTTTCTGCCCGCCGGAAAGCTGGCGCGGCAACCGGTCGGCGAAGGCGCGCGGCAGCTTCACCAGATCCAGAAGCTTCAGCATGCGGCTGTGCCGTTGGGCATGGGAATTGCCGATGTCGAAGACCTCCAGTGCCCGCAGGATCTGGCGTCCGATTGTCATTGACGGGTTCAGCGTGTCAAACGGGTTCTGAAATACCATCTGAATCGCCGATACGGTTTCGCGCGAACGGTCCCCGGTCGCAATGTCCTGGATTTCGTTGCCGTGCAGCAGAATCCTGCCCTCGGTGGCGGTTTCCAGCCCCATCAGCACCCTGGCAAAGGTGGATTTGCCGCAGCCGCTTTCTCCGACGATGGCAAGGGTTTCGCCTTCGTGCGCATCGAAGCTCAGCGTTTCATTGGCCCGGACCACCCGCCTTTCGCCGCCGCCGAACAGCGCGTTCGCGGCGAGGTCGTGGTATTTCTTCAGCCGCTCCACGCGCAAGGTCACCTTGCCGATGCCGGGTTTGCGACCGCGCCCGGATGCGGCCGGCGGTGCGGTCCAGTCGATGTCGGCGATGCGCAGGCAGCGGCTGACATGGCCTTTGTTGCCATCGACCTTTTGCAACGGGACCCTGCCCTGGTCGCACAGCCCCGGGACCCGGTAGGCGCAGCGCGGCCCGAAGTTGCAACCCCGCGGCCGTTCGTCGGGCAGCGGAAAATTCCCCGGAATGGCGACCAGCGGGCGGGTATTCCTGTCAGCGTCCGGCACCGGGATGGCGCGAAACAGCGCCTGCGTGTAGGGGTGGCGCATCCGGTCGAACACGTCTTCGATCTTCCCGCGCTCGACCGCTTCACCGGAATACATCACGCAGATGCGATCGCAGGTCTCCAGGATCAGGCCGAGGTTGTGGGAGATGAACAGCATGGAGGTTCCGTATTTCGCCCCGAGATCGCGGATCAGCCGCACGATCCCGGCCTCGACCGTCACATCCAGCGCTGTTGTCGGCTCGTCCAGGATCAGCAGCGCCGGCCTGGACATCAGCGCCATGGCGATGACAATGCGCTGCTGCTGCCCGCCCGACAACTGGTGTGGATAGCTTTCCAGAATGCGCCGGGGGTCCGGCAGCTTCACGTCCGCGACCATCTCGAGCGCAAGCGCACGGGCTTCTGCCCGGCTCTTTTGATGGTGGATCATCGGGACTTCCATCAACTGGCGCCCGATGCGCATCGCCGGGTTCAGGCTGGCCATGGGCTCCTGATAGACCATGGCAATCTCGTTGCCGCGCAGGTGGCGCAGCTGTGCATCGTTCATCGCGGTGATGTCGCGGCCCCTGAAGCGGATGCGCCCGCCGACGATCCTGCCGTTCACGCCCAGGTCGCGCATCACCGCAAGGGCAACGGTGGATTTTCCGCAGCCGCTTTCGCCCACCAGGCCGACGGCCTCTCCCGGCCGGATGCCGAGCGAAAAATCCATCACCGCCGGGATGGCGCGCGATCGCGTGAAAAAGCTGACCGAAAGCCTGTCGATTTCCAGCACCGGGCCGTCATGTTCGGGGGTCGGCATCGGTCGCTCTCCTCAGTCCTTCAGGGATTCTTCGCGCAGCCCGTCGGCCAGCAGGTTCAGCCCGAGAACCAGCGACAGCAGCGCAAATGCGGGCGGCAGGGCGCTGTGCGGGTAGATCGACAGCAGCTTGCGCCCGCTGTTGATGGTCGAGCCCCAGTCGGGGCTTTCCGGCGGCAGCCCGAGACCGAAAAAGCCCAGCGTTCCCAGAAGGATGGTCGTATAGCCGATGCGCAGACAGAAATCGACGATCAGCGGCCCGCGGGCATTGGGCAGGATTTCCCACAGCATGATGTACCACGCCCCTTCGCCACGGGTTTGTGCGGCGGCGACATAATCGCGCGTCCTGATGTCCAGCGTCAGGCCGCGCACGATGCGAAACACCGTCGGCGCATTGACGAACACCACCGACACGAACACGACCAGGATGCCGGCGGGAATGTCGAAAGGGTCAAGCCGGGCCGGCAGGAAGGACAGGGCCGTATCTTTCTGCGAGACCGCGACGAGATACAGCAGGATCAGCGGAGTCATGGTTGCGGCCATGACGCGGTTGCGCTTGCCCGGCTGGATGCGCAGGCGCGCGTTCACCAGCACGGCCACGAAGACCAGCGGAAAGACGAACAGGATCGCGGCCATGTAGCTGGGCAGCCCGGTCTGCACGATTTCCGGCGTGACCAGCAGGTAAAACAGCAAGATGACGGGAAAGGCCAGGATCAGGTTGGCGATGAACGACAGGCCGGCATCGAGCCGCCCGCCGTGATAACCCGCCGGCAGCCCCAGCGTGATCCCCACCATGAAGGCGAACACCGTGGCCAGGGGTGCGATCAGCATGACAATGCCCGACCCGACGACCATGCGCGAAAACACGTCGCGCGCAAGATTGTCGCCGCCCAGCAGGAAATAGGCATAGGCGCCGGACGTCCTTGCATCGGCTACCGGCGTGCCCGGGGGGCTGTTCTTCATCCCCGGGATCTGGGTCAGCGGGTCATGGGTGGCGATCAGGTGGAACAGGCCCGCGTGGATGGCGGTCAGGGCCCAGAACATGACCACGCCAAACCCGACCATGCCGATGGGTGAGCCGAACAGCCTGCCATATAACCCCAGCCGGCGTCTGAAGCGTATGGACAGAGCGAAGACCGCGATCAGCGAAATCCACACCGGCGTGAACCTGATCAGGAGTCGGAAGGTGATATCAGCCCAGCCCAGCGGTTCCATGTTGCAGCCCCTCAGGAAACCCGGATTCGCGGGTTCAACAGGACATAGCCGATGTCCGATATCAGCTGTGTCGAAAGCACGACGATGACGGAAACCACGGATATGCCGAGCAGAAGCTCGATGTCATTGTTGCCGGCCGCTTCCACCAGGGCCCAGCCGAAGCCCTTGTAGTTGAACAGCGTTTCGGTGATGACCACACCGTTCAGCAGCCAGGGAAACTGCAGCATGATCACGGTAAAGGGCGCGATCAGGGCATTTCTGAGCGCATGTTTCATCACGATACCGGCAAAGCCGACCCCCTTCAGGCGGGCGGTTCTTATGTATTGCGCGGTCATCACCTCGGCCATGCTGGCCCGGGTCATGCGCGCGATGTAGCCCATGCCGTAAAGGGAAATGGTGAGCACCGGCAGGGCGAAATTCTGAAACGTCATGTCGTTCATGGCCGCGGTGGCGGTGCCCTTGAACCACTTCAGGCCGACGGCCGACGAGGCGAAAACGGCAATGAAGATCACGCCGGAAACATATTCCGGGGTGGCGGTGGTAACGATCGACACGGTTGAAAGCGTCCGGTCCAGTCTGGAGCCCTCGCGCATCCCCGCCAGCACGCCCATGACCAGGGCGCCGGGCACCATCACCGCCATGACCATCAGCATCAGCCAGCCGGTCAGACCAAGGCGGACGCCGACAATGGCGCGAACCTCGTCCTTGAAGCGCAACGAGTACCCCCAGTCGCCCTGGAGCACGCCGCAAAACCGCGGCGCGTCTTCCCGCGCCATGTGGCGCCCGAAGCACTTGCCGCGGAGCACGCCGTCGGTGCCCCGGATCACATATCCGGGCAGGATGCCCAGCCACTGGCCGTATTTCACCGGCATCGGCTGCAGGAATCCGCGGTTGCCCAGCCAGCTTGCGACCTCTTCATCGGACATGCGGAAATTGCCCTGGGTCTTGGCCAGCTTTTCCAGGTTGGGATAGAGGTTGGTCAGGAAAAAGACGATGAATGTCAGGCACAGGGCGGTCAGGATCATCGTGCCGGTCCTGCGCAGGATGAATGTCGCCATGCAAGCTCCCGTTGGTGGCCATGCCGTTGCGCAGCCCCGGCGCGTTTGCCGGATCGCCGCCGCGCAGCCCCGAAAGGCGAGAAGGCCGCGCCCCTGTCGGGGCACGGCTTCGGGCGTTGGTCTCAGGCGGCCCAGCCCCACTTGTAGTGGTGGTGTTCGAAGGCGATATGCGCCGCCGTGCCGATCAATCCGCTGACGTTATGGCGAAAGACCGAGCGCCAGTAGGGCTGGATGGTCACGCCGTCGTCCTGAATCAGCTTTTCCATCCTGGCCATCACCTCGGAACGCTTGCCGGCATCCGCGATCGCCAGCGCCTCGCCCAGCAGCGCGTCGAATTCGGGGTTGGACCAGCCGAATTCGTTCCAGGCGGCGCCGGACTTGTAGGCCAGCGCGTGGATCTGCACGCCCAGAGGGCGGTGGTTCCAGTTGGTCGAACTGAACGGATACTTGGTCCAGTCGTTCCAGAAGGTCGAGCCGGGAAGAACCGTGCGCCTGACCTTGAAACCCGCGTCGCGCAGCTGTGCGGCGACGGCATCGGTGGTGTTCTTGCGCCAGTCGTCGTCGATGGAATGGATCTCCATTTCGAAGTCTTCCATGCCGGCTTCCTTCAGAAGTTCCAGGGCCCTGGCCGGATCGTGGGCGGTGCTGCCGATGTCGGCATACTCGGGGTGCTTGGGCCCGACATGGTGGTTTTGCGCCACCGAGCCGCGCCCGCCGTTGCCCAGTTCCAGCAGAACCGAATTGTCCACCGCCATCTGGATGGCCTTGCGCACGCGAACGTCGGCATAGGGTCTGCGTCCGTCGATTTCGGCCAGCTGGTTCGGGCGGATGACGATGGACGCCATGGTGACCACCTCCGAGCGCTCAAGGCCGAGCCCGTCCATCACGTCGATGAATTCGCCCACGCTTTCATGCAGCATGTCCACTTCTTCGCCTTCGATGGCGGCCAGCCATGCCGCCGGGTCGGTGCCGAAATCGATGTATTCGATCCGGTCGAGATACGGCCCGCCGTAAACCTCGGTTCCCCACCACTGGTGGTCCCGGTTGCGCTCCAGCGCGGCCCGCACGCCGACCTCCAGTTCTTTCAGCCTGTAAGGGCCTGTGCCCACGGCGTTCGCGGTGTCTTCGGGATCGTAACTGGTGTGCACGATCGCGGCCGGATAGTCGGACATCCCGGCAATCAGCGAAATGTCGGGATTGGGCAGGTTCAGCCGGAGGGTGTGGTCGTCCACGATCTCGATCACCCCGTCGGCGATGCGGTTGGTCTTCGGGTCGATCAACGAGCCCATGCGCCCGGCCATCGAGTTGCCCTCGACGTCCTTTTCGCACCACCGTTCGATGTTGTGGGCCACGTCCCGGGCGGTAAAATCGTCCCCGTTGTTCCATTTCACGCCCTTGCGGACCTTCAGCGTGTAGAGGGTTGCGTCATCGTTCACATCCCAGCTGTCCAGCAGCATGCCGCGGAAGGTTCCATCGGAATTGTATTCCACCAGGTATTCCAGATGTCCGCGCGTCTGATTGCCCATTTCCGACCAGTCGTAGGTGCGCGTGTCCTTCAGCGGGCGCACGCTCATCTGAACCCGGAGCGTGCCGCCCATTTTCGGGGTTTCGGAAGCGACGGCCGGGGTTCGGGCGCCGATCAGCCCGTAGGCCGCGGCGGCGCTCACGCCCAGAGAGGTCGCGCGCGTCAGGAATTCGCGGCGATCCATCTGTCCGGCCCTGTGTTCGCGCGCATACATCAGGGCAGCCTTGTGCACCGGGCGATTGCTCTTGTCTTTTCCTGTCATTGACGATTTCCCTGTTGGTTGATGAGGTGAAGTCAGGCCATCGCGCGGGGCGCGTCCGGCATCAGTTCAAGCGGCCATGCGAACCTGCTTCCTTCAAGACGGCCCGTTTCGAGCGACACACACTGCCCGGAAACGACGTGACACGAGCAAGAACGACCTGCGTGCCGCAATAGTAGGGGCAGCCTGTCGGCCATATCAAGGGCTATCGCAGGCCCCGGGCGTGCGCGCGCACCGCGGCCGCGGGCTGAAACTGCCGGGGGGCCGGCGCCCGACGCCATGAATCGCGCGGTCGCAAAGACGGCCGGCCGCGGCCCGGTTCAACCGAAAGACCGGGCACAAAACCGGCTGTGGAAAGGGTTTCACGGGCGAAACCCGCGTGGAGCAAGGCGCTGGGACGGCGGCGCGGGTCCGCGACAAGGCGTGCGGACATGCGGACTCACGGTGTCGTGATGCGGGGTAACAATCCGGTGAGGGTTGGGCCCGTATCCGGTGAAGGGGGCCGACTGTCGCGCGCCTTGCGCCGGGCGGCGCCGGGCCGACGCCTGCGCTGATCTCACCTGCGGCGACGCGGTAGCGGGCGTCGGTCGGCACCCGCCTGACGTCCCTGCGCTGCGGCCCGATCCCCGGATGCGCCGCGCCGCGCATTTTTCGGTTGCAGCGCGTTTTGTCACGGAACCGGAAAACGCGCGCTCCCTTCACGGATTTCCCGCCGGCCGAAAAGCGCCAGGTGCAGGTGCCCGGTTGCCGTCGGGACGGTGCCTCGGATATGGACTGGCTGTCGGGCACCGGAACAGGCGCCGGGCAGATTGTCCAACTTGAACGGGAACAAGACGATAGCCCGCCTTTTCATCTTCGCCTTCGATCTGAACGAAGCCTCGCAGATTCGCCGCATCAAGAGCTTTGTCGCCCTTGGTCATGACGTGGCCACGGCCTCTTTTCGACGTGCGAACATGAATTCGGGGTTCACGCCGGACTGGCCGAACACGGATCTGGGCGAAGTGCGGAACCGGCAGTTCGCAGGCCGGCTGCTTCGGCTGGGCGCGGCGTTTTTCCGGGTGCTTGGCGGTGCGCCCGGGTTGCGCCAGGCCGATGCGATCATCGCGCGCAACTTCGATCTGCTTGCCCTGGCCTGGCTGGCGCGCCTGATCCGGGGCCGGCGGGGCACGCCGCTGATTTACGAATGCCTTGACATTCACGGCCTGTTCACCCGGCCCGGCATCGTCGGGCGCACCATGCGCCTGCTGGAACGTTTCCTGCTGCGCCGGGTGCAACTGGTCATCGTCTCGTCTCCCGGGTTCGTCACCGAGTATTTCGAGAAGATCCAGCACCATGAGGGACCGTTCGCGATCGTCGAGAACAAGCTCTGGTTCGATGGCCCGGCCCTGACGCGGCCGCGTGCGCCGGCGCCGGTCATGCCGGACGGCCGGATCCGTCTGGGATGGGTCGGTTCCATCCGTTGTGCCGCCAGCCTGAAGCTGCTGGCAGAAGTGGCGGCACGCATGAGCGATCGCCTGACGATCGAGATTTCGGGCAATGTGCACCGTCACGCCCTGCCCGACTTCGATGCGGTTCTCGCCGCGAACCCGAACATGACCTACCACGGGCCCTATGCCTACCCGCAGGGGCTGGAGCGGGTCTATGGCGGCTGCGATCTGGTCTGGGCGCAGGACCTCTGGCAGCGCGGCGCCAATTCCGACTGGCTGCTGCCCAACCGGATTTACGAGGCAAGCTGGTTCGGTTGCCCTTCGGTTGCCGTGGCCGCCACACAGACCGGCAGGCGGGTGCAGGAGGCCGGTCTCGGGTTTGTCATAGAGGCCCCCGGGGCGGACGAACTGCAGAGGCTTCTGGACGGGGTGCGCCCCGAGGACATCCGCGCGCGTTCGCAGGCCATTTTGCGGATGGATGACGCCGATTTCCGCCTGAGCGAGGCCGAGCTTGCCGCGCCGCTCGAACGGGTTCTGGGCGGGTGAACCGATTCTCTTTCCGGTGCTTTCAGCCGTGCGTTTCCGGCCCGGTCCCGGCCGCATTTCGCCGCCGACACACGGGCGCCGCATTTCTGCGCAGCTCCCGGCCTGAAACCGCCACAGCGCCGTCCCATTGCGGCGCGTTTTCGTCGCAATTGCAGGAATTTCCCGAAATTCAAGCGGAGTTCTGCCGATACCGCTTTCGGCATCAGGGCCGTTGTGCAAGAACGCCGGAAAACCGTTAAGGTTAATGCACGCAAAGCTGTCGGGGCGGAAGGGGCTTTCCGCGGCCGGCAGACGGAACTCGAACTGGGTAAGGGGGCACAATGATCGGGGCCTTCTGTTATGAATTCCGAATTTGCAAAACCGGGTGGCGCGACTCCGGGCAAGGCCGAGGGGCTGTTGATCGTGGTGCCCTGTCTGAACGAAGCCCGGCACATGGCGGGGCTTCTTGCGCAGCTTGCGCCGGTGCGCCGAAGATACGGCGGGCGGATCGTGGTCGCCGACGGCGGTTCTACCGACGGCAGCCGTGAAATCGTGGCAGGGATAGCCGCGCTCGAATCGGGCATCACCTTGCTGGACAATCCTGCGCGCGTTCAAAGCGCTGGCATCAATGCGGCGGTGCGCGCCTTCGCGCACGAAGCACGATGGCTGGTGCGAATCGATGCCCATTGCCGCTACCCCGACGATTTTTGCGACCGCCTCCTGGACGAGGCACGGGCCACCGGTGCCGCCAGCGTCGTGGTGTCGATGACGGCAGAGGGAAAGCGCGCGATTCAGCGAACCATCGCCGCGGCACAGAATTCCGTCGCCGGCAACGGTGGCTCCAGGCACAGGCTGCCGGCGCGCGGCGAATTCGTCGATCACGGGCACCATGCGCTGATCTCGATCGAGGCCTTTCGCGCGGTTGGCGGATACGATCCCTCGTTCACCCACAACGAAGACGCGGAACTGGACTACCGCCTGGTCCGGGCCGGTTACCGGATATGGCTGACCGCGCAGACGCAGGTTGCCTATTTCCCGCGCGAAAGTTTTGCCGCGTTGGCCGGTCAGTATTTTGCCTACGGCAAGGGGCGCGCGCGCAACCTGCTGAAACACCGCGTCTTCCCGAGGCTGCGCCAGACAAAGGTGATGATGGTCCTGCCCGCGGTGTTTCTGGCAACTCTGGCGGGCGTTCACATCGCGTTTGCGCTGCCCTTCCTGCTTTGGCTCGGCTATTGCCTGGTTGCCGGTCTTCGGATTGCCTGGCGCGCGCGCGATGCCCGGCTGCTGGTCTCGGGGTTTTCGGCGCTGATCATGCACCTGACCTGGTCGATGGGGTTCTGGCGCGGGCTTCTGAGTTCGCTTTCGGCACAAGGCCATGGAGGGACGGCATGACATCCCGGGCGCGCGAGATCCGCATCGACGTGTGCGTGTGCACATTCCGCCGGCCCGAGCTTGCCGCGGCGCTGCAATCGCTTTCGCGCCTGCGGGTGCCTGCTGGCGCACAGGTCGAAATCCTGGTGGTTGACAACGACGAAACGCCGTCTGCGCGCGGAATCGTCGCGGCGATGCGCGCGCGGATGCCGTTTGAGGTGCGCTATGTGCATTGCCCGGCCGGCAACATTTCGATCGCGCGCAACGGGGCGCTGGAGAATTCGCAGGCGCGGCTGCTTGCCTTCATCGACGATGACGAGACGGTGGATGCGGACTGGCTTGTCAATCTGGTGAGGGTCTGGCAGGCGCGCGGCCCGGACGTGGTGCTGGGGCCGGTGCGCGCAATCTACGATGACCGGGCGCCGGAATGGATGAAGCGGCTTGATCCGCATTCGACCGAACCGGTCTTCGTCGATGGCGTGATCGAGACCGGCTATTCCTGCAACGTGCTGATGGACCGCGCTTCGGCCGCGGTCCGCGGCTTGCGGTTCGACCTGGCGCTTGGCCGCTCGGGCGGGGAGGACACCAAGTTCTTCGCGCAGGTCTTTCAGCGGGGCGGGCGGCTGGACTATGCCCGCGATGCCACCGTCTACGAGATTGTGCCGGAAAACCGGCAATCCTTCCGCTGGCTGGTCCGGCGGCGTCTGCGGATGGGCCATACCCACGGCCGGCTGGTCGGCGCGGCGGGACACGCAACCGCGCGGCTGCGCCAGGTGCTGCTGGCAAGCGCCAAGATCGGCTACTGCGCCGTCGCGGCGCTTGCGGGCCTGCCCAGCCGCAAGGCGCGCAATGCGGCGATCCTGCGCGGGACGCTGCACCTTGGGGTCGTGCTTGGCCTGCTGGGGACGGCCAGCATGCAACACTATGCGACGGAGCTTGCAGATGCTGCAGACAGGGGCGCATGAAAACGGGAATAACAGCCGCTGTCCGGGCCCCGGCATGGGCCGCAGCAAGAACGAAAACAATACAGGCATGAAAAGAACATGAACGATTATCAGGCAATCCTGCGCGAGGTCGAGCCGCACACCGAAGCCCATCCAGCGGCCCAGGATGCGTCGCGCGAGGACACGACGGTTTTCGACCTTCTGATGGCCGGGCGGCGGCAAATGTGGCCGCTGGTCATTTCCCTGGTGCTGGGCCTTGGTGCCGGGGTGCTGTTTTATGCGACCAGCCCGAAAGAGTATTTCGCGGCGGCAACCGTTCTGGTCGAGGACCGGGTCAGGAACCTTTCCCAGGAAATCAGTTCGAACCAGCCGCTGGTGCGCAACGACACCGCCTTGCTGAACGAGATTCAGGTGCTGAAATCGCAGCAGATGGCCGAACGGGTCGTGCGGGCGACACGGCTTTATGAAAACGAAGGTTTTCTGTCGCCCAGGCCCTCGCTGGCGGCCAGGGTGGTTTCCGGCCTGAAAGACCGGCTGAGGGCCTTGCTGCCGGTATCCTTCGGGGCGGCATCCGGGCCGGCCGCGCCGGCAGATGGCGATACGCAGACGCGCTTGATCCGGCAGACGGCGGCCATGCTGCAGGACCGGATCAGGATCTCGCGTCTGGGGCGCAGCTTTTCGGTCTCGATCGGGCTTCTGGACCAGGACCCCGCGGTTTCCGCCATGGTGGCGAACGCCTATGCCGAGGCCTATCTTGCCGATCAGTCCACGGCCAACCGGGCCGCCTCCAAGCGCACGGCGAAATGGATGCAGCAGCGGCTGGACGAAATTCGGCAACGTGCCGACAAGGCTGCGCGCGCGGCTGCCGAGTTCAAGCTGCGAAACGGTGCAAGCGATGTCCAGGGGTTGCGCGAATTGCAGCACCGGGTGGACAGTCTCAACGACCTGTATCAGGCGATCTCCAAGCGTTACGAGCAGACCATCGTCGAGGGCACATTCCCGGTGACCAACGGACGCATTCTGACCTATGCGATGGTGCCCGACCGCGCGGCGGCGCCAAAGCTAGCCCAGGTGCTGGGCATCTTCGGGTTGATCGGGCTTCTGGGCGGGCTGATGGTTGCGGTCATGCGCGAGCGCAGCGAAGTGTATTTCCGCACCGGCGAGGATGTGACCCACCATACCGGGCTGGCCTTTCTGGGGTATCTGCCGGTGTTCCGGCGAAACCGGCTGCGCATGCCCAGCGTTGCCGAGGTGGACAGAACCGCGCGCGAGGCCAACCCCACCTTCATTTCCGTGCGCAAGCATGCCGCCGGCACCGATCCGGCCGTGAAAAGCGGCGCCGGTTCGCGATCGGACGGGCGCGCGGCGCTTCGCGTGCCCGATACCGCCCGCGAAGCGCCCGAATTCATGATGGCGCTTTCGGATCCGAATTCCCATTACATGGAAACGCTACGCAACGTGCACACGACGTTCGAACTGAAGACCGTCGGCGCGGCGGGTGGCGTCATTGCGATCACCTCGGCGCTGCCCGGCGAAGGAACCACCACGCTTGCGGCCAACTACGCAAACATGCTTTCGAAATTCGGGGCGCGCACCCTGCTGGTGGATGCCAATGTGCATCGACCGAGCCTGTCAAACACGCTTGGCTGCACCGATCTGCCGGGGATCGTCCAGGTGATCGAGGGAACCGCGCCGCTGCGCGAAGCGCTGCGCCGGCTGCCCACGACCGGGCTTGATTTCCTGCCCTGTCCGATCCTGCACGGCCAGGAGTACCCGAACGACATCTTCTTTCGCGCCGGAAGCGCGAAGATCTTTACCGCGATGCGGCAGTATTACGACTACGTCATCCTGGACCTGCCCGCGTTGAGCACGGCGGTGGACACCAAGGCGATCCTGAAGTCCATCGACAGCCTTGTTCTGGTCGAAGAATGGGGCGGAGTGCCGCGCGAACTGGTGAAACGGCTTCTGGCGAGAGAGCCCGAAATTGCACGCAAGACCCTTGGAATCGTGCTCAATAAGGCAAAACTGGCAAAACTGTCCAGGTATGGCGAAACGCTTCGTTCGGGCATGCATTTCTTCAACCCCGGCCGAAAGCGCTGGATAATGCGTTGAAAACGAGTGGTTTCACCCCCTTGACATGCGACCGGCCCGGGACCGGCCCGGTTCGGGCGCGGCCCAATTCGCATTGACAAGATTCCTTCTGCCGGCTCTGTTGTTGCTCAGGTGGTCCGGTTCGGCCACGGTTTGCGGGAAACATGCGATGCGTCTGGCGGTGTTCCTTGTGCTTCTGGTGGGCTCGGCTCTGGCCGTCGGGGTCTATTCGGTTGGTTCGGGCGCCGGCGTTGCCGTGGCGGCGCTGCGCGCGGTCGGCACTCTGATCGGGCTGCAATTCGCCTATTTCGCATTTCTGGTCATGGCCGGCATGTTGACAGCGGCCCGAAAGACCCGGTCCGAGCCGGAGGCCGAGAAGGCCTAGGGCCGGGACCCCAGCCATCTGATCCCGCAGCGTATCGGGGTCATCCGCACGCACGCGATGCGCGCCAATGCCCTGCCTTGCCGGTCCGGCAGGCCCGGAACCGGTGCCTGTCCGCGCCCGAGCGACGGGCCCTGGCGCCTCCGGGCTGCGTCACGGCCAGGCCGCACCCCGCACCGGGCAAGGCGTGTGGGCAAGGGGTGCGGGCAAGGGTCAGTGGCCGCGATTTGCGATGAAGCCGCGCACGCCGGCCTCGGGACGCCCGAAAATGCGTATCAGCATGCCCCGGTAGAACAGCCAGAGCTTTTCACGGACGCCGAGCGCCGGTCCCACGTTCAACCGGATATGCGATTTGACCAGCCCGCGCGCGCGCGCCTGCACGGGATAGGCGAAGCTCTCGTTTTCGAGAAATGCCGAACGGTCTTCGGGGCTTACCCGGTTCCAGGCTGCCCGCTGCAGCATGGCGATTGATCTTTTCAGGTTCAGTTCGCGCCGCAGGTAGGTCTTGTCGAAGCCCAGGTCGCGCGTCGTTCCCGCGCCGTTTTCGGCCCAGACCGCAAGCGGCTCCATGGCCACATAGATCGGTTCGCGGATCGTGTAGGTGCGCAGGTATTCCTGCAGCGTCGCGCTGCAGTCGAAATGGATTTCCAGGTCGGTCCGCGCATCGCGCGACCAGAACAGCCCGCCGTTGGACACCCCGATATCGGCCAGCAGCGACAGGCGAAACCTGTCCGGGTCGAATTTCCGTTCCGTCAGTTTCCGGTCCAGTATCCCGAAATCGCTCAGATGCGCGTTGCTGGTGCCGCTTTCGAATTCGATGAGCTGGTTGCGAAAGACGATTTCAACCTTTTGCGTCTCGCAGATGCGGATGTTGTCCTCGACAAAGCGCGGGAGGATGAAATTGTCGTCCTCGACGACGCAGAAATAGTCTGCATCATGGGGATTCATGCGCGAAAAGCACTGATCGATATTGCGCGAGGCGAATTTCTGCGTGGCGTTCTGGCGGTGAACGATCCGCGGATCGCCCATGGCCTGCACCACCGCCCGGGCCGAGCCTTGCGGATCGTCGTCGTAGACATCGCAGATCCAGTTTTCGAAGGTCTGGTTCTGCAGGCTTTCCAGGCAGCGGCGAAGCTGTTCGGGGCGCTTGTAGGTGGGGGTGCGGATGTGGGTCAGCGCCTGGGCGCCGGTGCGACGCACGCGCCCTGGCATGGCGCGGGCGGCAGCCGGCGCGCGGGCGCTGACGGCGGCTGTCGGACTGCCCGTCTGTTCGGGCGGGATGCGGACGCTTTCCCGCGCCGTGCGGTGCCCGGCTGACCGGTGCCGATTCCGAAGATGCTCGGCCATGGCGCGGCTCAGGGGTATCAGCAGGTCCGGCCGCCCGGCAACCTGACCCAGCGCGGCGCCCATCTGGCGACGTTTTATCCGTCCCACGAGACGCTCGAAATTCAGCGTCCGATTCAAATGGTCTTTGCGCCGCGCAAACAACGCGGCAAGGTCGGTGTCCATGTCCGGGTGGTCCTTCAGGAGCCGTTCTTGTGCTGCAATGATGTCGGCGACGTCCTTTTCCGATAGCCGATGTGAAAGAGAATGTTCGTGACGCCGATATCTATAGTAGGATTGCGGCAGCAGTTGGATCGGACCGTGACGAAGCACGAAACGCATGTAGAAGTCGAAATCCTCGCCGATCCTGATGTTTTCGCCATAGCGCAGCCCGTCCAGTGCCGTGCGGCGGAAGATCGGTTTCAGATAGCCCAGCGGCAACATGCCGAGCCGGTTCATGTCGGACAGGATCAGCAATTCGGGCGTGACCTGCCCGATTGCGGCTGCCTCGGGATCCAGCAGCGTGACCCGGGGCTGGTCGTTCGGTTCGCCAAAAAACGTCAGGTTGTCGGCAATGGCCCTTGCCCCCAGCGTTTCGGCCGCCTCCAGCATGCAGGCAAAACGCTCGGGGAGGATGACGTCATCGGCATCGACAATCGAAACCCATTCCCCGCGCGCCGCATCAAGAGCGCGATTGCGCGCCCGCGCCGGGCCGGCGTTCACGCCATCTGCAAGGATTTTCAGCCGTCTGTCCGTTGCCGCCACATCCCGGGCAATGGCCAGGCTGTCATCGGTCGAGCCGTCGTCCGACAACAGCACCTCGATCTCCGCGAGGCTCTGGCCCAGAACGGCGTCAAGGGCCTCTTTCAGATGGCGCGCACCGTTGTAGTTGGCCATGATGACGGAAACGGCCGGTCTGGTTGGATCGGGTCTGGCCAAACTCTTCTACCCACTTGTCCGCCCCCCGCGGGAATATAGCGTCAAGCTGGCAGGACGGCACATTTTTCCTGTGTCGGGCGATGGAAATGGCGGTATGTTGCCGAAGTGCAATTGAAATCCTGTTCCGACGGCTCTTTCGTGCGGTGGAGAAATCATCATGCTGATAAAACAGAGGAATTATCGGCATACCGACAACGGGAAACCGGCGCTGTCCGGGCGGATTGCGGGATTTGTGTGCCTGGTCGTTCTGGCGATTGCCGCGCTGCGCGGCCCGCTTGCGGCGCAGGCTGCGGGACCGGCGGGCGGGGAGAGCTTTTTCGACGATTTCGACGGGTTTGAGCAGAGCCGCTGGCAGGTCTCGGACGGCTGGGTAAACGGCGACTGGCAGAACTGCACATGGTCACGACAGGCCGTCACATCGGGCGACGGCCTGCTGAACCTGCATTTCCGCCGCCAGAAGAACGACCGCCGTTCCTACATCTGCGCCGAAATCCAGAGCCGGGAGAAATACGGCTACGGCGCCTACGAGATTCGGCTGCGCACGCAGAAGGGATCGGGGCTGAATGCGGCATTCTTCACCTATACCGGAGCGTCTCAGGGCACCGTCCATGACGAAATCGACGTGGAGCTTCTGTTGCGCGATACCGGGCGCGTCAGCGTGAACACCTATGTCTCCGGGCGCCCGGAAAACGGCGCCACACTCGATCTTGCGCATGCCTCGGATGCGGGGTTCACGCAGTTTGCCTTTGTCTGGGGGCCGGACGGAATCGACTGGTATGTGGACAACCGGCGGGTTCACGCCACGGCCGGTTCGCGCGCCTTGCCGTCAACCGCGCAGAAGATTTTCGCCAGCTTCTGGGGCAGCGATACGTTTTCCGACTGGATGGGGCCGTTTGCCGACCCCGGCGGCGATCTTGTCGTGCAGATCGACTGGATCGCCTACACCCGGCGCGGCGAGGGCTGCCAATTTGCACAATCGGTGCTGTGCGCGGGCGATTGATGTGGCATAAGCTGCCGCAGACAGGAGAAGATCGGGAAGAGCCCTGAAAGATGCGTATCTCAGCCCGGCCAGAAAGGCCATCCGGCCTTCTTGGCCTGCCGATATCTTCCGATTTCCTTCTGGCGGCGGTCGCGGTGGCCGCGCTGGTCCATATTCCGTGGATGGGCACCCGGGCCGCGCTGCTGTTTGTCATGGCCGGGACGGGCCTGATCGCACTGCGCCCTCTCAAGAGCGCAAACGAGCTTGTCGCCCACTGGTATCTTCTGCTGTTGCCACTTTATTCGACCGCGTCGGCACTGTGGTCGCAGTTTCCGGCGCTTTCCCTGCGGTTCGGCGTGCAGCTGACCGTTACCGTTGCGGTCAGCATCGTCGTCGCCCGGCGCCTGTCGCCGCGGCATTTCATCATGCTGCTGTTCGTGTTTCTCGGCGAAACCATGGTGGCGTCCCTTCTTTTCGGCTTCGTGCGCAGCGACGGTGCGTGGCAGGGGGTCTACGCCAGCAAGAACGCGCTGGCCGGGGCGGCTGCGATGCTGGTCGTCATGGCGGCGGGCCTGGTGCTGGATGCGGGTCTGCCGAAGGCCTTGCGCACGGCCGCGGCCCTGATGCTGGCGCTTGCGTTCTTCATGCTGGTCAAGGCGCAGTCCACCGGGGCGCTGATCCTGGTGTTTCCGGTTCTGCTGGCGCAGATCGCGCTGGTCTTCCTGCCCGGACTGTCGCCCGCCACGCGCCAGGTGGCCGCGATCTTCCTGGTTCTTGCCCTGGCGCTTGCGGCACTTTTGCTGCAGTCCAACGCGGATGTGCTGGTTGACCGTTTCCTGGATGCCACCGGCAAGGACATCACCCTGACAGGGCGCACCGATCTCTGGCGCGAGGCGCTTCGGCTGATCGGCGAGAGGCCTCTGTTCGGGGTCGGCTATCAGGCGTTCTGGGTCAAGGGATACGGGCCGGCGGAAGAGCTCTGGTACATGTTCGGGATCAAGGCCAGATCCGGGTTCCATTTTCACAACACCTATATCTCGAACGCGGTCGAGATCGGGATCGTCGGCGTCGCGCTGCAGATCTTCGTTCTCTATGGCGCGGCCTGGTCGAGCGGGGTCTGGGCCATCCGCCGGCGCAGTGCCGAAAGCTCGATCCTGTTCGCCCTGGTGCTGCTGGTGATCGCGATCTCCATGATCGAGGTGCCGGTGTTCTTCCAGTTCAGCCCGCGCACGCTGATCGTCTTCGGTGCCTTCGTGTATGCCGGACGGGCCAGACGGGCCGCCCGCCCGAAGGAATGAGCCGGCCGGGCGCGCCGGCTATTCCGCGGCGCAGCGCGGCGTATAGTCCCGGATCATCGCGTCAATGGCGGCCATGGCGCGCTCGGTCGCGCGCGCGATCGATGCATCGGGGCTGAGCGTCGGCGCGCTTGCGGCCAGCCTGCGCATGCTGGAGGCGGCGAGATGGGCAATGCCGGTGTTGATCGGGGCGGCCGGTGCGCTGTCAAGCACCGCGACGGCGCGCGCCCCGCAGCCCGAGCGCCCCGTGGTCGTGGCCCAGGTTTCGCGCAGGTTGGACGGGAACAGGAACTGCGGGCGATAGTCGATATCCAGCGCGCGCGCCCAGTCATGCCATTTGAAGCGGTGAACCCTGTGCATGGCGCGCACACCGATCCACGGCGTGCGCAAGGCATCCGAGACGATCGCGCCATGCATTGCCTCGGCAATGACAAGATCCGCGCCCAGGATTTCCGAGATCACCTGGTGCGTGGGCAGGGTCGGGTCGATGAAATGTATCCCGGCCAGCTTGCAGACCTGCCGCCAGTTTCCGCGTTCGATGCTTTCGTAGTGGGGGATGAAGGCCACGCCGATTCCCCTTGCCGGCCTGGGCAGGGGGGTTTCGCGCAGCAGGATCGCGGCATCGGCGATCGCCAGCGCAGGATCAAGCCCGAGCATCTCGGCGGTCTGCGGCCCGCGCACGAAGCGGAAGTCCCAGCTGCCGTCATGCACGTCGGGCAGGCGCGTGTAGCCGCCAAAGCCCGATCCGACGACAACCTTGCGCGCCGTGTCGGGATAACCCGGTTCGATGATCGAGCCGATGCCGATGAACAGCGTGCTGTCGTCCTGGTCAAGAAACCCGGGTGGCAGGAGGTGACGCCACATCGTTGCGTTCAGTTCGTCGCCGAAGTTGGGCGGGTTGCCCTGAAAATACTGCAGCTTCATATCGCCTGCCTTCTTGCCGGAAACACCATGTGATGCACGCGGCGCAACTGTTCATGGGAAAGGGCGAGGATGGCACCCGAATAGACCAGCGCGCCCGCCGCAATCTGGCCGGCAACGCGCACCGCCACGCCGGCATCGGCGGTCCGGTTGGAAACCAGCATCACGGCCGCCGTCATCGCGCTCATCGCCAGAAGCGGGCGGGCGAAATTCAGCACATAGGCCGAGGGCCTCATCTTCAGCAGTCGCGCCGTCATGACGATCGAGATCGGCCAGAGCACGATGAACTTTGCAATCAGCGCCAGCATCATGATCCGCAACCCCGCACCGAAGCCCAGCGCGAGCACCAGAAACGTGCCGACATGCTGGGCAAGCTGGTAGTAAAACCACCAGTTGACCCGGCCCTGTGCCTTGACCAGGGCGCCCTGCACGATGCCAATGCTTGCCAGCATTCCGACAACGCAGAACCCCTGAATGACAATGACCGCCTCGGCCCATTGCGCGCCGAAGAACCAGGGGACGAGTTCGGGCGCGATCAGCGCCAGGCCGGAAAACATCGGAAAGCTGACCGCGGATGAAACGTAGCTGGCGATCATGAAGGCATCGCGGCTTCTGGCAAGGTCGTCCTGCAGCGAGGACAGCAGAACATGGGTGACCGACGAAAGCGCGCCGCCAACCAGCGAGAGCAACAGGTTGAACAGGCGCTGTCCGAAATAGTAGAGGCCCAGGACATGCGTTCCCGCCAGGGCGCCCAGCAGGATGTGATCCAGTTTCATCGTGTTCAGCATCCTGTCGGCCGAGGCGAAAGACCCGTAGGACCAGAGGTCTTTCAGAGCGGCGACATCCAGCCCCCGGCCGGGGCGCCAGCGTGCCACCGAAAAGGCCATCAGGCAAATCACGGCGCTGGCCAGGACCTGGCTGGCCACCAGGGCCCAGTAGCCGAAGCCGCTCAGAAGCATGGCAACCGAAACGACACCGCTCACGGTTGCCGCGACCGCCGTGCGCAGTGCGATCAGCTTGAACTTCATGGCCCGGATGATCATGGCGTTCGGAACCACGGCCAGAAGTTCGAACGGAATGCGAAGGGCCAGGACGGGCAACATCGCCCGCACGCCGGGTTCACCGGACATGCGGGTCAGAAGGGGCGCGCCCAGCAGGAAAACCGCAAACAGCGCGGCGGCAAAGACTGCCGAAGCCCAGAACAGGCTGTCGGCGTGGCGGCGGCAGATCCTGCTGCGCTGGACAAGCGCTTCGCCGAAGGCCACCGGAGAAAACGCGATGGCAAAGGACACCATGCCGCTGGCCAGCCCGACGGTGCCGAAATCCTGCGGGGTCAGGAACAACGCGCTGATGAAGAACACGGCCGCCGAACTGAGCGTCGGCACAAGGGCATGAAGCGCCGACCAGATGACGCCGAAAAACGCCGCGCGCGAACGGCCCGCGGTGACATGCGGATGAAAGGGGCTTTCCGGCCCTTCCGGTGTTTGCTGGACCTGTTTCAACCGGCTGTTCCGTTCAATATGAGCCGCGGGCGAAAAGAACGCTGGGGATGGTCCTGAAAAGGATCGCGATGTCGCGCATCAGCGTCCAGTTCAGCACATAGTCGCAATCCAGCCTGATGCGCTGCGCATAGGATGTATCCGAGCGCCCGCTGACCTGCCAGAGACCGGTAATCCCGGGGCGTGCCGAGGTGTAGAGCGTTGCCGCATCGCCGTATCTGGCAAGCTCCTCGCGCACCACCGGGCGCGGCCCGACAAGGCTCATCTCGCCGCGCAGCACGTTGACAAGCTGCGGCAGTTCGTCAACGCTGTAAGCGCGCAGGATGCGCCCCAGCCAGGTCACCCGGGGGTCGTCCTTCAGTTTGCGGTTTTCCTCCCATTGCCGGCGCTCGGCCGGGTTGTCGGCCAGGTAGCGTGCCAGGAGCTGATCGCCGTCGGAAACCATGGTGCGAAACTTCAGACAGCGAAACTCGCGCCCGCCGGCGCCGATACGCTTGTGGCCGTAAAGCGACGGCCCCCGCGACAGGTTGCGGATGGAAAGCGACAGCAACACCAGCAGCGGGGAAAGAAGGATCAGTGCGACAAGGGCGATGGTGAAATCCAGAACCCGTTTGGTGCGCCCGCCCAGAACCGGCATCTGTGCGCAGCGGGCGTGTTCGCGGGCCAGTTTGGTTGTTTCGGTTCGGGGTTGATCCGTCGGTTTCAGATCGAAAGCCATCACATCCCCACCATCAGACACATACATTCCCAATCACTCCCAATCACTCCCGAAACCTTGCCGATGCATCAATTGCCGGCGGGTAGATGACACTCAATTGCGGTCAGATTATTGCAATTCGTGAACAAATTAAGGCATTTCCCGGAAACAGGCGGGCCGGGCGGCGAATAACCGCCTTGGCGATTTTGGGCCGGATCGCGCGTGGCGCGCCCGGCGCAGAGATGCGGGCCGCAGCCGGGAAAACGACCACCATGGATAGAGTCAGGGTTGGACAAATCCACAAGATATTCGAATTTGTCATTTATATGACGTGGTTAATCCATGGGCGGGAAATTGCGAAACGGGGGGTGTGCAGGACAGCCCGGGCGGCGACCCGGGCGCCGGCACGACAGGAAAGCTGCGACGATCGGCACCAATTTCGAATCGCGCGAAAGGATTTTCTGCCTCAATGGTTAATGGCGCCGCGCGTCTGAGCCGCGTCTGGCCACGGTCCGCTCGACCCGTTGAAGAGCGCGGCCAGGGCGCCTGTGCACAACGCCGCCGGAATGCGCGGCCAGGGGGCTGAACGGCCGGCGCATTCAGGGGCCAGGACCGCTCCCCGGCCCAGCCCAGCCCAGCCCTGGCGTCAGCGGCGCCGCGGCATCCTGGGAGTGGCCGCCTTTGCCGCGTCGAAGGCAAGGCGCCTGGCGGCCAGTTCGCGCGCCGACAGCAACGACGCATTTGCATAGTCCCGTTTCCAGGCTTCGCCCGCGGGCCATCCGAGCGGCGATACCTCGGTGGTCCGCGGCGCGGTGGCCGTTTCAAGAAGCTGCAGCGCGCGGCGTGCGACAAGAATCTGGCTCTCCGGGTCGTTCGGCAGGCCGGCCGCGTGTCCGAGCGGCAGGTCGCTGAACAGAAACCGGGCAACCCCGACGTGTTCGACGATATCGCGCGCGCATCCGGTGATGACGGTGGACAGCCCGGCCGATTCCAGCGCCCGTGCAGCCAGGCTGGTGGACTGGTGGCAAACCGGGCAGTTGGGCACCAGCACGACCGCGTCCAGCCCGTCCGCCAGGCAGCGCTCGACGAGTTCAGCGCAATCCACCTGCCGGGTGATCCTCTGCGAGCGATTCGTCGGCAGGCCATGGAACCTGGGCGCCAGTTCGCCGATCTCTCCGGCGGCTTCCAGCGTTTTCAGCGCGCGCAGCGGAAAATAGGTGCCCTGATCGCCCGAAACAGCGTGGGTGCGGTCGATGGCGAGGTGCGAAATGCGCAGGTCCGGTTCGGGCGCGGTGGCCATGG
>JALSRF010000001.1 GCA_026984895.1 Paracoccaceae bacterium | reverse complement strand
GCCGGGCCTGTAGCGCGCATCGCGGCTTTCTTCGACGGTGCCGGCGAAATCGATCCCCGGCACATGCGGATAGTGGCGCACCAGCCCGGCGCCGGGGCCGATGCACAGCCCGTCCTTGTAGTTCAGCGTCGAGTATTCGACCGCCACCGTGACCTCGGCCTCGGGCAGGTCGGCTTCCGTGATCTGCTTGACTTCGGCGTGGGTCTTGCCGTCATCGAACTTTTTTACAACCAATGCGTTGAACATGTTTGTTCTCCTATATCTCTTTCATAAACACCAGATCAGTGTCGCCCGGTTTGGCACCGGCCGCAGTTAGCATGGCATGCACCTGCCCGCGGTGGTGGGTTTGATGGTTGAAAATTTGCACAATGCAGGCAGCACGGGGTAAGGTGAAATCGCGGTTCATCCCGGCGGAATGCCACGTCAGATCACCCCTCAGGTCATCCTGCCGCACACGCGCACCCCAATCAATAAAACGCGCATCCGCCGCCATGCGTGCTTGGTTTAAATCCACCCAATTGGCAATGACTATGCCACCTTTATCAGTTGGCGGCTCCCACTTGTCAAAGCGGCTCATCCATAGGGCATCCCCCCACAGAATGTGGGCCAGCGTGTTGTGAATGGACCCAAAAAACGCCCCCCGATCCTTACGGCGCGCCGCGTCATCCAATTTATCGGCCGCATCGTAAAGATTGCAGTTTTGCCATTGGTTATAGCGCGCCATCATTTGCACATATTGAGGGGTGATCATTCGCCATACCCCTTGGGCACCGCGATATCCGGCAACCCTTTCGCGCGTTTCTTCAGCGCCCGCCCGATCACCACCCGGCTGATCTCGGTGGTGCCATCGACGATGCGCAGCATCTGCGCCAGCCGGCTGAGCCGGTCCAGCCCGTAGTCCTTCAGCAGGCCCGAGCCGCCCAGCACCTGGGTGCAGGTATTGGCCGCCGCCAGCGCCGCGTCGGGCACGAAGCTTTTCGCATGCGCCGCCATCACCGGCCCCTCGGGGGTGCCCAGCGCCGCCGCCGCCGCCCGGTAGAGCAGCCGCGAGGCTTCCAGCCTGGTCGCCACATCGCCCAGCATCCACTGGATGCCCTCCAGATCGAGGTTGACGCCGCCGAACATCCTGCGCCGCGAGGCATAGGCCAGCGCCGTGTCCAGCGCCGCTTCCATCAGCCCGCAGCAGCCCGAGGCGATCGAGACCCGGGCGATGTCGATCGCCATCAGCGATCCCTGCAGCCCCTGGCCCACCGGCAGGATGATGTTGTCCTCGCTGACCACCACATTGTCGAAATACATCTCGGAAAGCGGCAGGAAGTTGTAGCTCGGCGTCTCGTAGCGCGGCCCGAAGGACACCCCCCTGGCGTCGGCGGGAATGGCGATCATCGCCATGTCCTTGTGGCCGGGCGCGTCCGAGGTCTTGACCACGGTGAAATAGACGTCGGCCTCGCCCGCCAGGCTGACCCAGGCCTTGGCGCCGCTGATCGTCCAGGTGCCGTCGCCGTTGATGCGCGCGCGGGTGCGCATGTTGGCGGCGTCCGACCCCGACTGCGGCTCGGTCAGCGCGAAATTGGCCAGCTTGCGCCCGCTGGTCAGATCGCGCGCCCAGTTTTCCTTGAACGCCTCGGTGCCATAGCCGCAGGCGGCATAGGTGCAGATATTGTGCATCGACAGGGCAAAGGCATAGGCGCCGTCGCCCTTGCCCAGTTCCTCGTAGACGCGGATGCCCTCGGCCAGCGGCAGGCCCTGCCCGCCCCGGTCCTCGGGCGCGTAGAGCCCGGTCAGCCCGGCCGCGCCGGCGGCATCGGAGGCCTCGCGCGGCCATGTGCCGGCGGCGTTCCAGGCCTCGACGTTCGGTTTGATCACCGCGTCGGCATGGCGCCGCGCGGCCTGCAGGATGTCGTCGATTTTCGTCATGTGTTCTCCCCCGCTGCGGGCGACTCGCCCAATTGTCATACATTTGCGGCCGTCTTGCCACAGGCGCAAATGTCTGACAAATGAAAAGTGATGGAGACAAGGCTCGAAACCAGCCGCGAACTTTCGGTGCAGATTGCCGAGGCGATCCGGGACGCGATCGTTGCGGGGCAGCTGATCGTCGATGCGCGGCTGCCGTCCGAGGCCGAGCTGGCCGAAAAGTTCGGCGTATCGCGCCCGACGGTGCGCGAGGCGCTGAAACGGCTGGCGGCGCAGAACCTGATCCGCACCCAGCGCGGGGCCGGCGGCGGGGCCTTCGTCAACCGGCTGAGCTATGAACAGGCGCACGCGCAGCAGATCACCACCTCGACCCTGCTGCTGTCGATGAACCGGGTCGATTTCGAGACCGCCTGCGAGGCGCGTTTTGCGCTGGAACGCGCCTGCGCCCCGCTGGCGGCGGCGCGGCGCACCGCCGGGCAACTGGACGCGATGCGCGCCGAGATCACGCGCCAGGGCGATGCCGCCACCAGCGACGAAGCGTTCTGCGCCTCCGACGTGGCCTTTCACCGGACGCTGGTGGATGCGGCGCAAAACCCGGTGCTGTCCTACCACCTTGCCGGCGCGGTCGAGGCGATGCAGCCGCTGATGAACATGATCACCTTCACCGCGCGCTCGCGCGAGCGAATCGTGGCGCTGCACCGGCAGATCGTTACGGGGCTTGGGGCACGCGACGAAGCGGCAACCGAGGCGGCGCTGGCCGGGCTGGAACGCTATACCCGGCGCCTGTTCGCCGAAGTGATGTCGGCGCGCGCGGCGCGTTTAACCCGCGGTTAACCATGCCGCGGCCAGCATCGGCGCATGAGCGATCGGCATTCTCCTCTGGCCCCCGACATCTGGCTACGCGATCTGTTTGCCTCGAAGGCGGTGCAGCGCGGCGAGGTGATCCGACGCAAGGCGCGCGATATCGAACGCTACGCCGGCATGGACCGGTTTCGCCGCGAATTGCGCCGGCGCGGGTTTCGCGCCGTGGAAAACGCCGGCCAGATCGTCATCTTCTGCAACCGCGAACCGCTGCGCAGGGTCGAGTGAGGCCCCGTTTTCTTTGGAAGAAAACGGCCCGAAATCTTTGAAAGATTTCGGCTCCCCCTCTTCCCAAGACCGCAACTTCACCCTATATTCCCCCTGTCCCCTTGCGGGACTATGGACATAAACGCGCCCGTAATAAGCGGATCGGACCCGGGGGCGGTACCCGGCGGCTCCACCAGACATCCTTCATTTGGGGATCACGGGGCCGAAACAGGATCGACGAACGTGTAAAGGGGTTTGCCTTGTCCCGGTGAGACACCACCGTTATCGGTTCACACAAGCTAGTTGCAAATGACAACAAAGCTCCGGCAATGGCTCTGGCTGCGTAAGCGGTCCGACCAAGCCGAAATCTGAAGCCCAGTCCTCTAGCAGGGGCTGGCGGGGTTCGCAGGCACCTGGCAACAGAAGCCTGCACCATTGCCTTCGGTTTTCCTTCGCCATCCCTGCGGCTTTCCTTCGGCTGCCGGTTTTCCGGCCCGTTGCGCCGGACAGGCGCGGCAAGCCTCTTCCCTTCACCGCAAAATGGCCTATGGTTGGCACAGGCAACCGGCAAGCGGAAAAGGCATGTCCGACACCATCGACTACGGAAACCTGATGCATGATGCCATGCGCGGCCTGATTCGGACCGTGCTCGGCGATGTGGCGCGCCACGGCCTGCCCGGGGACCACCATTTCTTCATCACCTTCTCGACCATGCACCCGGATGTGGAAATCGCCGACTGGCTTTCGGACCGGTTCCCCGAGGAAATGACCGTGGTCATGCAGCACTGGTTCGAGGACCTGCACGTCACCGACGAAGGCTTTTCGGTGACGCTCAATTTCGGCGACAATCCCGAGTCGCTCTATATCCCGTATGACGCGATCCTGACGTTCGTCGATCCCTCGGTCGAGTTCGGACTGCGCTTCGAGACCCAGCACGACGACGAACAGACCGCGCGCGACAGCGACGACGGCCAGACCCGCGCACCGCCGGGCGACGCGGCCCGCGAGGCGCCCGAAACCGGGCCCGCACAGGCCGCAGCCGCCCCGGAGCGCGCGCCCGGCGACGCCGAGGTCGTCAGCCTCGACAGTTTCCGCAAGTAGCCGGCCCGCCCCTCCCGGACAACCGTCGGCATCGCCCCGAACCGGGGATGCCCAACCGCCACCACAGCCACCGCGCCGGAGACCGACATGACCAGCACCCGCACCGAAACCGACAGCTTCGGCCCGCTCGAAGTGCCCGCCGACAAGTACTGGGGCGCGCAGACCCAGCGCTCGCTGCAGAACTTTCCGATCGGCTGGGAGCGCCAGCCCGTCGCCATCGTGCGCGCGCTTGGCGTGATCAAGAAGGCCTGCGCGCAATCGAACAAGGCCGCCGGCGCGCTGGACGGGCGGCTGGCGGACGCGATCATCGAGGCCGCGGACGAGGTCATCTCGGGCAGGTTCGACGACAACTTTCCGCTGGTGGTCTGGCAGACCGGCTCGGGCACGCAGAGCAACATGAATGCCAACGAGGTGATCGCCAACCGCGCCATCGAGATCCTCGGCGGGAAGATCGGTTCGAAAGACCCGGTGCACCCGAACGACCATGTGAACATGGGCCAGAGTTCGAACGACACCTTCCCCACCGCCATGCATGTGGCAACGGCAACGCAGGTGCGCGACGTGCTGATGCCCGGGCTTGAGGCGCTGGCCGCCGGGCTGGAAACCAAGGCGCGGGAGTTTGCCGACATCATCAAGATCGGGCGCACCCACACGCAGGACGCGACGCCGCTGACCCTGGGCCAGGAGTTCTCGGGCTATGCCCACCAGATCCGCCAGGGCATCGCGCGCATCAACGCCGCCCTGCCCGGCATCTACGAGCTTGCCCAGGGTGGAACCGCCGTGGGCACCGGGCTGAACACGCGCCCCGGCTGGGCCGAGGACGTGGCCGCCAACATCGCCACCATCACCGGCCTGCCCTTCGTCACGGCGCCCAACAAGTTCGAAGCGCTCGCCGCCCATGACGCCATGGTGTTTCTGTCGGGCGCACTGGCAACGGTTGCCGGCGCCATGTACAAGATCGCCAACGACATCCGCTTCCTCGGCTCCGGCCCGCGCTCGGGTCTGGGCGAACTCATCCTGCCGGAAAACGAACCCGGCAGTTCGATCATGCCCGGCAAGGTCAACCCGACCCAGGCCGAGGCGATGACCCAGGTGGCCATCCATGTCATGGGCAACGATGCGGCGGTCAAGTTCGCCGGCTCTCAGGGGCATTTCGAACTGAATGTCTACAACCCGATGATGGCCTACAATCTGCTGCAGTCGATTCAGCTTCTGGGTGACGCCGCGGCCAGTTTCACCCAGCGCATGCTGCGCGGCATCAAGGCGAACGAAAGCCGGATCGAAAAGCTGATGCGCGAAAGCCTGATGCTGGTCACGGCCCTGGCGCCGGTCATCGGCTATGACAAGGCCACCCGGGTTGCCAAGACCGCGCACAAGAACGGCACCACGCTGAGGGAAGAGGCGGTCAACCTGGGCTATGTCGATGCCGAAACCTTCGACCGCGTGGTGCGCCCGGAAAAGATGATCGGGCCGAAAGATGCCTGATCCGGTCAACCTGAACCGCTTCAGGAAACAGCGCCAGCGCGCGGAACGGAAACGCAAGGCCGACGCAAACGCGGCAAGCTTCGGACGTTCCAGGGCGATGCGCATCCTGGAAGCGACCCGCAACGAAAAGGCGCGCCGCATGCTCGATGCCCACGCGCGCGACCACGAGGACGAGTGATCCACGCACAGCCGGCACGCGTGGCACGGGAACCGGCGCGCGGGGACCGGGTCACGGGAGCCAGGGCGCGGGGGGCGGGATGCGGGGCACCGCCTGGCGCTGGCCGCACGCACCGGCCCGCCCGACGCCGCGGCCTCGGCGCCGCGCGATCCGCCGGGCCAAAGATCCGCTGAGCCAGACCGG